>DATMYN010000232.1:0-9993 GCA_035560875.1 Longilinea sp.
GAGCCTGGCTATATCGAGAGTATCCGGAGATGCCGGAAGGCGACCTTACCCGGATGCGCTCTGCTTTGGTGCAAACGGAAACATTGGCCTCCTTTGCCAGAAATATCGACCTGGGGGCAGCCTTGCGGATGGGACGCGGAGAAATGCAATCCGGTGGAAATTTCCGCGATGCCTTATTATGCGATGCGTTTGAGGCGTTGATCGCCGCCATCTATCTAAATTTGGGTTTGGTCTATGTGGAAAAATTCATCAAACCCCTATTAGAAGAAGTCGCCGAGCATACACTAATAAATAACCGGGCTGAAGATCCAAAGAGTTTGCTGCAAGAATGGGCTCAGGGTAACGGTTTTGGGGCTCCCCAATACGTAACCCGGGCAGCCGTCGGCCCTGACCATCACAAAATGTTTGAGGTTGAAGTAATTATTGGGGACGAGAGTTTTGGGAAAGGTAGCGGCTTGAGCAAACAAGCTGCTGAGAAAGATGCAGCCCGAAATGTGCTGCACCAGCAAGGTATTATCTAAATACTGTTAGCCTAAGGATTCGAATGCCACCTCGTTTAAAATCATTGGAACTTCATGGATATAAGACATTCGCCAGCCGGGGATTGTTTGCCTTTCCGGGGGCTATTACTGCTATTGTTGGACCGAATGGATCGGGCAAATCCAATATTGCCGACTCACTCCGCTGGGTATTAGGTGAACAAGCATTTAGTTTACTGCGTGGACGGAAAACCGAGGATATGATCTTTTCGGGATCGGAATTACGGCCGAAAGCCAGCATGGCTTCTGCCACGATCACCTTTGATAATGAAGATGGTTGGCTGCCGATCGACTTTAACGAGGTTGCTATCACACGTCGTGCGTATCGGGACGGTGATAATGAGTACCTGATCAACAACCAACGCGTGCGGCTTAAAGAGATCAATGAAATGCTAGCCCAATCCGGTCTGGCAGAACGTACCTATACTGTGATCGGCCAAGGCCTTGTGGATGAAGCTTTATCCTTGAGGCCGGAAGAACGCCGCCGTTTCTTTGAGGAAGCAGCCGGGATTGGCTTATACCGCTCACGACGGGAAGAATCCTTGAACCGGCTTGAAACAACCCGCCGTAACCTTGAACGTGTTGATGACATCATCGCCGAGTTGACCCCACGCTTGCAATCCTTGGAGAAACAAGCCAAGCGCGCGATTGAATACGACCGCATCAAAGCGGATCTGCGCCTGCTGTTACGGGACTGGTATGGCTATCATTGGCACAAAGTTCAACATGAGATCACCCATACCCGCGAAGTTGTAAAGGGGCAAGAAGCAAACCTGGAAAAAACCAAGGAAACGCTTGAACATGTTGAAGGCCATTCCGAAAACTTGCGTCAAAAAACAGCGTCAGTCCGAAAAATGCTGGATGATTGGCACGAGGAATCGGCCAGACTTCACATCGAATTGGAACGCAAAGGTAAAGAATTAGCCGTTTTCGAAGAACGGAAACGCGCTCTGTTATCACAACAACAGGACCTTACCCTGGAAAAAGCCCGACTTGAAGAAGAGGAAAAGGCTTACCAGGATCAGGTCACCGAAATTGATGAGACTCACAAACGGCTCGAGATCGAATTTACCGAAGGGCAAACGACCCTCAAAGAGGCTCAAGAAAAATTAGAAGCCCGCCAAATTGAGCGAAACCGGGTTGATCAAGAATTAAGAACGATCCGACAAAACTTAAACGCAAAAGAAACGCGTAAGATCCAGGCAAGCAGCCACTTACAGGAGATCAATGACCGCCTCGAAGCCCAGCAGGGGCAATTGGCTAACCAACAACAAGCTCTTGAAGCTTCCCGCAAGGCGGTTATCGCAGCCCAACAAGCACTCACCATTGAGCAGGAACGTGTACACAGCATAGAGGAAGACCACAAAAAAGCTCAAGAGCGGATCCAGGGTTTTCATGCCCAGATCCAGGAAAATGAAACTGAAGTAAAAACCCTTCAGCAGGGTGCAGCTCGCCTTGAAACAGAACAAGCCAAGATCAAAGCCGAGATCCAGGTTCTCGACCAGGCTGAAGCCAGCCTTTCCGGCTTTACCAGCGGGACGAAAAGTTTACTGGAAGCAGTTAAAGCCGGAAAACTAATTGGCCCCAGCAGCTTGATCAGCCAATTATTTGAGATCCCTCAGGAGTATGAGGCTGCGATTGCCGCTGTTTTAGGCGATCAAATTGAGAGCGTAATGATCTCACCCAAAACGGAATTGGAACAGACCCTATCCTTTTTCGACTCAGGGGAACACGGCCGTACGGTTCTGGCTCCGATCGATCTAATGCGAGGCGAAGAGATCAAATCTTCCGTTGCGGAAGATTGCTTTGGCCTGGCATCCAGCTTGGTTAAAACCGACAACGCCTATCGCGGTTTGCTGCAAGCCTTATTAGGGAATGTGATCGTTGTAAAAGATCGTAAGGCTGCTCGACGAATGATCAGCAGCTTACCCATCCATGCCAGAGTTGTCACCTTGCGCGGTGAGGTATTTGATGGCAATGGTCTGATCCACACCGGAAAAGAAGGCCGTTCGGCAGTACTTTCACGTCCACGGCAAAAACGGGAATTACAGGAACGCTTCGAGCAGAGTGATATCGAATTAAAAGAACAGCACAGCGCGATCCAACGAATTGAACAATCGCTTAATGGCATGCGGCAAAAGGAACGCGATCAACAAGAAGAGGTGCGCAATCTCAGCCGCAACCTGGAACAAGGCCGAACTTCGCTTCAACGAGCCTCCCTCGAAAAAGAAAAAGCTCAACAACGCCTGGATTGGGTTACATCGCAACAGGATCTTTTAACAAAACAGATTGAGTTGGGAAAGAGAGAAACCCAAGAACTGACCCAACAAGTTTCCAGCCTTGAAGAAGAATGGAACCAATTACAGAAGGACCTGCGTTCCCGATTAAGCATCCTCAATGGCATTCCGCTTGAGGAAGGCCAGGCAGAAGTAGCCCATTGGCGGACCCAGGTGGCATTGGCAGAACGAGCTGTCAGAGAAAATGAAACCCGTTTGGCAGACCGAAAGCTGCTGTATACCTCCAATCTCGATAAACAAAAAGGAATATCGATCAGGGTCACAACGATCGATGAGGAACTGGCTACGATTGGTGGACAGGAAAAATTATCCAAAGAGCAAGAAAAAAATATTTCGACACGCATCGATGAATTACAACAGCAGATCCAACCTGGCGAGGTTCAACGGGCCGACCTGGATAAAGAGAATGAGTCAAACCAGCTTGATTTGAATGCAGCCCGTCAGGCTGTGACGGTGGCCGAGAGGCACACGACCCAGGCGCAGTTGGAACTGACCCGGCAAAAAGAACAATTGGAAACCTTACGCCGGCGGATCGAGGATGATTTTGGACTTGTATCGTATGAATACACTCCCGAAACCAGCAGCCAAACCCCGTTACCGTTCGAGGGTATGGTTGAAATGCTTCCGGATGTCCCGGAGATCCCCACGGATCTTGAGGACAGCATCAACCGCCAGCGTTCCATGCTACGCAGGGTTGGACCGGTAAACCCGGAAGCGCAAAAGGAGTATTTGGAGGTCAAGGAAAGACTTGACTTCATGTCTGGTCAGGTTGAAGATCTAAATAAAGCTTCCGCTGATCTGCGCCAGGTGATCGCGGAACTGGATGAATTGATGCGGCGTGAATTCCGCAAGACGTTTGATGCGGTAGCCATTCAATTCAAGGATCTGTTCACCCGTTTATTTGGGGGCGGTTCAGCCCGTTTGGTCTTATCCGATGAAGAAAACCCGACCGAAACCGGTGTCGATATCGTTGCCCGGCTGCCAGGCAGGCGTGAACAAGGCTTATCGCTGCTTTCAGGCGGTGAGCGCAGTTTAACCGCCGTAGCTTTGATCTTTTCCCTGCTAAAAGTATCGCCAACGCCGTTTTGTATTCTCGATGAAGTGGATGCCATGTTGGACGAAGCCAATGTCGGCCGGTTTTGTGAACTGCTCCTCGAACTCAGCCAACGGACACAATTCATTGTGATTACCCATAACCGAAACACGGTCCAAAATGCGGATGTGATCTATGGGATCACTATGGGGAAAGACTCTGCCAGCCAGGTCATTTCGTTACGCATGGATGAGCTCAGCGAGGATATGGTTAAATAGACCATACTTTAAACAATAAAAAAGGCGCATGCATTATTGCAGCATGCGCCTTTTTGTTTTAATTGAGTGATTAATTTGTGGTCTGGGCTTGGACCTGAGGTTCACTTACAACCCAGTCGATCCAGTTATCATTCTTGGCATAGGTACCGGCATCGCGGAGTGATTGCAGCCATGTTTCAAAAGCAGACTGTTCGGCTATGTTGATCTGACTGGCGGTCAATGCCATATCGGCATCATGACCGATCACTTCGATGATATGCCATCCGAAGGAAGATTGAACCGGTTCGCTGATCGCTCCGATTTGAAGGGCAAAAGCAGCGTCTTCAAAGGCAGAGTCCATCTGTCCACGCATGAACCAACCAAGGTCTTCAGCTGTGTATCCATCGGTGCCAGCGGCATTTACTTCAGCTGCAAGGGCATTCCAATCCTCACCATTTTGAAGCCGGTCGTAAATAGCCAAGGCTTCTTCTTGGGAAGGAACCAGGATATGGCGAGCCCAAATTTGTTCAGCCGAAGTTGGAATATCCGCAGTAACCGCATCGAAAACAGCCTGACGTAAAAGGCTGGTCCGCATGTAGTTACGGTAATCATCCATGCTGACATTGTAGGTACTCAACTGGTCATTATACGAAGTAATATTCGTTTGGAATAATTCTTCCGAATAAACGGTTGGGGTATACGTAGGTGTTGCAGATCCGGAGAGTGTCGGGGTAACCGTGAAGGTGGGCAGGGATGTCCCCGTTGCTGTCGGAGCAAGGGTTTCGGTGGGGGTCACGGCAGGGTCAAGGGTTGCGGTAGGTTCTGCGGTTGCGGTGGGCTGCGGGGTAACCGTTGCTCCGACCAATGTTGCCTGCAGGTTACTTACTGTTGGTGTATTGACGATTATTTGGGTATTGGATGGGGTTGGGGTCCCATTGGGGAAATAGCCAAAAAAGGTCTGCAGCTCTTGTTCAACCTGTTCATCGGAAATGCTCACACCAAGATCTGGAGCAGCCTGGGCAATCAGGATATTATCCATCATATTATCCAGCACGGTACTCGCAAAAGTAGATGCGTTATCTGCCGATAGATCAGATTGGATCTGTTGGGCTTCGATATAAGCTTGATACATGACCATGAAATCAGTCGTGTTTTGGCTTATATAGGAATCGTAATTGTAGGTTAACAACCGATCGATGCGCGAGAGTGTGGTGTAAGTTTGGAAATCTTGAGCAGAGATACGCTCGCTTCCAACCTCAGCGACAGCTTCGTAAGGTTTAAGAACGACTTCCTTAACGATACCAAAACCAATCACCCCGATCACAATAACTGCAATTATGATGGTAGCGGTCAGTAAGATCTTCTTCTGTCGCCGTTCCCGTTCCACCCGTGCCAGATGCTTTCGGTTGACCACTTTTTGAGTCGGGTTTTGGGGCATTCTAACTTCTCCATACTATAGAATCATGGGGCATGGAAAGTAGACCCTCCATGCCCCACGGTTGGGGTTAATTCAATTACCGGCCGTTATCATCCCATACTTCGCCGATATAGGAGATCAAAGCCAGGTGGCGGGCGCGTTTGACAGCGCGGGCAACCTCACGCTGGTGGCGGGCGCATGTGCCCGTTTGGCGGCGTGATTTGATCTTACCTTCTTCGGTGACAAAACGGCGCAGCAAATCATAAGATTTGTAATCTATTTTGGCGTTTTTATCCGCACAAAATTGGCAGATCTTAGGCCGGGCTTGGAAACGCCGAGGGCCATAAGACTGTTCGCCATCGTAGTTCATACCATCATCAGACATCTTTCAGACTCCCTAATAAGGAAATTCATCCTCGTTCGTTTCGGGCATGGGCGGTTCACTATGGTTGGGGTTAGTTTCACGACGATCCCCAAGGACCATCATTTCATTGGCAACAATCTCTACAGATACATGTTTTGCGCCTTCAGAATCTTCCCAACGACGTGTCTGTAATCGTCCTTCAATATAGACCTGGGTACCTTTGTTGAGATATTGCTTGCATATCTCAGCCAAATTACCCCAGGCAACAATATTGAACCATTCGGTTTCAGACCGGCGTTCACCGTCTGGGGTATTCCAATTCCGGCTTGTAGCGACGGTGAAGTTCGTGACGGGCTTACCGGATGGGGTGTACCGCATTTCCGGATCTCGCCCTAAATGACCAATTATCATTACTTTGTTCAACCCACGACTCATGACGTTCTCCTTGCTAGAATACCAAAACCATGAACCGATTTTCTATCATGCCTAATTATAAATTACTCAACCACAGTGATCAAATAACGCATCACGGGTTCAAGGAACCGCATATTTCGGTCTAACTCCTGAGTGAATTCAGGCGACATTTGAGCTTTGATGAACATATACAGTCCATCACGCTGTTTGCGGATGTGATAGGCTAGTTTACGCTTGCCCCACGTCTCGATCTTATCGATGGTGCCACCGGAATCAACGATCCAACCCTTGACCTTCTCAACAACACCGTTAAATGCTGTTTCATCAAGATCAGGTTGAACGATGAAAACGACCTCGTATTCACGCATGATTGGAAACCTCCTTTCCTCGGGTTTGCTCCCAGATAATACCGTTGGTAAAACTGGGGGCGGAAAGGTCAGATGATTAATATTTAACTGACCAACGCCATAAATTTTAACATAGATTATCGATTTTGCAAGGTGCGGATATTAAACCGTAAGGCATAAATACCTAACCCTAACGCGATGGACACATTTAGTGACCGTTTATACCCTTGCATCGGAATGTAGGCAATGTGATCGCACATCCCCAATAATTCAGGGTCCACCCCGGTGGCTTCATTTCCGGCGATCAAGACCAATTTGTCTTCGGGCGGGTAAACCGGGAGGTCAAATAATGAACAGGCCGTTTCCCCACCTTCAAGGGCGATCAATGTTGCACCTTTCTCACGGCATTCTTGAGCCGCCAGCAAGGCATTTGGATTGTATCGCCACGGTACCGACCATTGAGCGCCAAGACCGGTTTTGATCATTTTCGGGTGCTCTGGGGTAGGCGTTGTGCCGCACAGTAATATCTCTTTAACCCCGGCGCCATCCCCGGTCCGAAAAACAGCCCCTACGTTGAAAGTACTGCGGAGACCATCCAATAGGACAGTTAACTGCGGCGAGGGGTTTTCTTGAGGTGCAGTTGTCACTTTCGGAGAGAGACAATCATTAAGAACCAATTTCAAATCTGAGTGGCAGCGCGGGCAGTTGGGCGGCGTTTTTTCGGTTAACAGCGCCGAAAAACGGAAGCGACATTCCGGTTGGCTGCATTCCCAAATTCGGAAGATCTCAGATTCGTGTTCCATCGCTCAAAATTAACGCTGAACGTTCAATATCGGCAATATTAGGGTCGATCCCGGCGGCAGATAAAACCTCATCGGGCCGTCCGGTGGCTTCGTTCTTTGAACTTAGTACGACCTTGAAAACAGTACAATCTTCGATTTCAGCTTGGGAGGAAATATCTATGATCAATGGACGCAGGTCATAGGTTTTTCCACGCCTTTCGCGGACCAGCGAAGTGGTTTGCATGAGCATAAGTAACGATCGGGTTTGTTCAGGGGTGGCAGCAACCTTAATGGAGTATTCGGCTGCGTGTAGGTGGGTCACCAAGGCGGGTTCGTTGGAAGGCAAGGGCTGTATAGAAAGGATATCGATCCCGGGAACGACGGTCTGTTGAAGGCGCTCATGGAGTTGGAGCGGAACGATCTCATCATCGATCGAAAAATCCACCACTTCGCAACGGCTAGTCAATCCTAGGGGAAGGGGACAGCCTTGCTGTAATTTTGGGGTGGGGTGAAATCCTTGGGTATAGGTAATATGGAGCTCGGCCCGGCGTAATAACCGCTCCCAAATCCTCTGCATGTCAAGATTGCTGGTGTAGCGGAGTGAACCGGTCTTTGAGTAAATCACTCTAATTCGCATGCTATACTCCCTCGCCGGTTATTTGGGTAGGTTCATCGCCCGGACATTGCCACACATCCTGGGCTAAGCCCTGCCTCAGCGGTTTGTAAGCGGTCACAATTCCACACGCCAGGCATTTATCGCGACAATCAGGTTGGAAGACCCGATCGATGGATTGTTGGTATTGCCGGCGGAGATATGCCGTCCTTACACCGGTGTCAATGATGTCCCATGGGAACACTTCATCTTCTTCTCTTTGACGGTGGGAATAAAAGTACGGATCAATCCCAACCGCCGTGAAGGCTTTTTCCCAAATCTCAAAATTAAATTGGTCCTGCCAAGCATCGAATTTTGCCCCGGTTTGCCAGGCTTTCAGGATCACATCGCCCAGGCGCCGGTCGCCGCGCGATAACCAGGCCTCCAGTAATGTCTCCTGAGGGTCTGTCCATGTCATCTTAAGCCCGGGACCACGCAGTTGAGAGCGCAGCATGCCTTGTTTTTCTCTGATCTGATCAAGGCTATCCATGGGTACCCATTGGAAGGGGGTATGCGGCTTTGGCACGAATGTGCTGATGCCTGCATGCAGGCTCGCTCGACCGCCAAGGGTTTTACGACCTTCTTGAACGGCGGCTTGACACAGGTTGATGATCGCCTGGACATCCTCAAGCGTTTCATAGGGGTGTCCGATCATAAAATACAGTTTGACGGAAGGCCATCCCCTGCGGTAGATCTCGCGCACTGTCGTGAGCAGGTCTTCTTGGGAAATGGGCTTATTGATGGTGTAACGCATGGCTTCGGTGGCTGCTTCAGGCGCCAGGGTGAAACCGCTGTGGCGGGAGCCTTTTAGTTTTTCCAACAGGTCGATGGAGAGGGTCTCGATCCGCAAGGAGGGTACCGAGATGGAGACATGTTTACCGGCAAAACGCTCCCCAAGGGAATCAACCAACTCCATGATATGCGTGTAGTCGCTAGATGAAAGAGAAAGCAAGGCGATTTCTTCAAAACCGGTGTTTTTCAATGCTTCTTCGATCCCGTTCACAATCTCTTCAACGGAACGTTCGCGCACGGGGCGATTGTAGAAACCGGCATGACAGAAACGGCAGCCACGTGTGCAGCCGCGCATGATCTCAATGGCTACCCGGTTATGGACGACATCGATGTTTGGAACAATAAAATGGGTCGGGGGTGGGGGAAGCTTGGGAGTGATCCGACGTAAAATGGTGGAAGGGACACTTTCATCAAGAGGGGTGATGGATTGGATACGCCCATCGGAGAAATATACCGGTGAATACAATGATGGGACATAGACATCCGGTATAGCTGACAGCTTTTTCAATAAATCTACCCGGGTTAGTCCTTGTGTTTTCCAGGCTTGATAGACATTTACAATATCGATCATCAAGTCTTCGCCATCCCCGATGGCAAAGGCATCAATGAAATCTGCCATTGGTTCGGGGTTAGATGTGGCATGACCGCCGGCAATTACAAGAGGATCTTCAGCCGTCCGTTCACGTGTTCGTAAGTGAATCTTTGCCAGGTCTAGCAGATTCAAAGCGTTGGTAAATAACGTTTCATAGGGAAGGGTGATACCAAGTATCTCAAAGTCATTAATGGGATGCTTTGTTTCCAATGAATACAGAGGCAAATCATCCTGTCTCATCAACGCTTCCATATCCGACCAGGGGCTGTAAACGCGTTCGGCGGCTACATCGCTACGCTGATTGAGGATATCGTAAAGAATGGCCAAACCTAAATTGGGTGAGCCAAGATCATAAATATCAGGAAACGCTAAGGCAACATGGGTTGTGACGGCACCCCAGGGTTTTACTACCTGGTTGTATTCTCCGCCAACATAACGGCCGGGTTTACCTACCTTTAATAAATTTGCATCAAGCCATTTTTGGATCTCTGAAGGTTTATATGAATG
>DATMYN010000233.1:0-6682 GCA_035560875.1 Longilinea sp.
ATCATTACCCTTTCGATCTCTTTTTGTTTGCAACCCATCCTGAGGTCATCCAAGCCGCCACTGATGCAGGCATGGATGGTTTTGTTGTGGATTGGGAGACAAAGGGCAAAGAACAACGCCAACGCGGGTTTGATACTCAGATCAACCGGCAGACCTTGGACGATCTCCGGACTGTCCGAAAGAATACTGCCGCTCGATTGATTTGCCGGATCAACAGTCTTCATGACGACAGTCGGGAAGAGGTAGAACGCGCCTTGGATGGTGGCGCCGATGAAATTTTACTTCCCATGGTTCGCCAACCCCAACAAGTGGATCGGGTATTGACATTTATCGCCGGGCGCAAAGACATGAGCATCTTAATAGAAACCCAAGATGGGGTTGAATGTGCTGCTGAACTTAATAATTTTCCATTGAAACACATCTATGTGGGTTTGAATGATATGGCCATCGACCGGGGATTGAAGAATATCTTTATCTCAGTTACGGATGGGACCATCGAACGGATCCGGAAAAATGTTACTCGGCCATTTGGTTTCGCTGGGCTCACACTGCCAGATCGGGGTTTCCCGATCCCATGCCGTTTGTTGTTTAACGAGATGGCTCTCTTAAATTGCAGCTTTACCTTCTTAAGACGTTCATTTTTACGAGATGTCCCGATCAGTGAATTTGATTCGGCCATACAAACAATTCGATTAGCCATGGATTCGGCCCATACAAGAACCGCCCAAGAAAAAGAAACACTCCATCAAGAATTGATCCGGACGGTCGAAGCTTGGAATGGAAAAACACTCCCTGTTGCCGACTCGGTCTAAATAATGAAAGGGACGCGCGTATTTTTGACCGGGGCAAATGGGTTTGTGGGGGCTAACACGGTCTATGCCTTGTTGCAGGAACAGGCGGATGTTCATGCGTTTGTTCGTCCCAATAGTGATTTGGTCCGGTTAAAGGAAGTGCTTCCGGAGGTCACCCTTCATAAGGGTGATCTGGATTCGTTCGAGGAAGTAAGAAATGCACTGCGAACAGCCCAGCCTGAGGTCATTTTCCATCTGGCTGCACCGGCGGGTCATCCGACTGAACCGGTAAAAAAAATCGCTATGCTGGTATCCGCTTTGCAAGGGACGGCAAATCTGTTGTATGCAGCCCAAGATATTGGATGCCGGCGCTTGATTTATTCTGGCAGCAGCACAGAGTATGGAAAATTGGATCATGCTTTTATTGAGGATGATCTTGTAGACCCAATCACGACCCGCGGCGTTTCAAAAGCCGGTTCCACACTTTTGTGCCGCCAATTTGCTCAAGAAAACCAATTTCCACTTACCATTCTGCGCCTCTTCTCGGTATTTGGGCCGTGGGAAACTCCCAGCCGGTTCATACCTAAAGCCATTTTAGCCGCCCAAACCGGTCAAACGCTGCCTTTGACCCAGCCAGGTTTGATGCATGATTTTGTCTTTGTCCAGGATGTTGTCGATGCCCTTTTAAAATCGGTCGATGCTTCATTGGAACCGGGGGAGATCATCAACATCGGTGGCGGTCGGCAATGGTCGAATGAAGAAGTTGTTGCTCATATCGAACAAATTTCCGGAAAAACCATCCAAAAGTTACCAGGTGCCTTTCCAACCCGAAGGGTAGATTCCACCTTTTGGCAGGCCGATATATCTAAAGCTGCCGCGTGCATCGGTTGGAAACCGGTACATACGTTTATTGAGGGACTGCAGGCTACGCATGATTGGTGGTTAGAGAATCTGGATTTCGCCGGATGGAATCGGTAATGAATAAATCAGCCGTCCCCCATGTGAGCGTGTTGACGCCGGTATATCGAAACGCGGACACTCTACAAGAACTGTATCAACAAATCAAGCACATGATGGATCGATCCAACCGCACGTTCGAGTTGATATTCGTCTGTGATGCCAGCCCGGATGAGTCTTGGGCTGTCATTCAAAAAATCGCCCAAAATGATCCATGTGTTGCCGGTATGTGCTTGCATCAGAATGCCGGCCAGCAGTGCGCCTTATTGAATGGCTTGTTTTTTGCTCATGCAGAAGCCTTCATTACCTTGGATGCTGATCTGCAAGACCCCCCTGGTGCAATCCCCTCATTGTTGGACGGATTAGCCCAAGGTTATGGGGCAGTATTTGCCGGGCGGCGGGGCTACTACCAGAATGGTTTCCGCATGTTGACCTCACGCTTGTATAAAAATACCTTGCACCTGTTATGTGGAGTTCCCAAGGATGCCGGTTTATACATTGCTTTTAATCAAGCTGCTCGATCAGCTTTGTTAGCCTATCCTCCCGCTCGAACTCATCTGGCTGCCATGTTGGGTTGTGCAGGGATCAAACTCAAATCCATACCTGTCCCCCGCAATTTGCGTCCTAGTGGGACTTCCGCCTATTCAAATTCCATGCGTTTGAAAGCAGCTTGGGACGGAATTTCTTGGGTGTTGAAATGGAAGCTGAGCCGTTCTCACCCCACAAGTGGATTCAAACCCAGTCCAGCGGATTTTTGTGGTGAACCATTCGATCTTACCCGATAGGAGCAGAAATATGCCTAAAACATTCCAAGACCATAATCAAGATGTTATTGACTACTATGAAGGCCGCAGCAAAGGCAATATGCTTCCTACCGGTTCGCCGTATATCACCCACCATTTGGATGAGTTCACACGATTTTGCGGTTTGACCAAGGACCAGCGTATATTGGATGTTGGCTGTGGAATGGGAAGGTATACCCTTTATCTGGCCGAACGCGGCTACAAAGTGGAGGGGATGGACATTTCCCCATATCTGCTCGAGCAGTTGAATAAATTCAATGTCGCCCATTACAACATCCCGACCTACTGTATGGATGTGGTTGACGCACCCCAAGAGATGAACGGCCAATTTGATGCGGTGGTGGGATTCTTTGTACTGCACCATATGCATGATCTGGCTGCTTGCTACACGGCTATGACCCGCTTGGTAAAACCGGGTGGAATTGTGGCATTCCTTGAACCGAATGCCTATAATGTGGCCTACTACATCCAAATCATGGTCACCCCGACCATGACCTGGAAAGGGGATGGGGGCATGGCAAAAATGCGCCCGAATGTGATCTTCCCGGCGATGAAAGCCGGTGGTTTGACGAACCTGCGGACCCACCGTTTTGGTTTCTTCCCGCCCTTCATAACCAATACCCGGGTCGGTTTATGGCTTGAAAAACGCCTCGAACGTTTCCCTCTCTGGCGCGAGTTGCTGCCGGGAACCATTTTTATCGGTCAGAAGCCTGGTTAAGGATTGGGTGCCCAAACCTGAATGCCTTCGTTTGGTAATCGCAAAACCTCGTGGTAATTTTCTGTTAATGGAACAGTGACTGTGAACCACCATGCATCTGCCTCTTGGCCGAAATCATTGGTTGGCGTTTCACGATATTCCCTTTGAATATCTGTAATGATCAAACCAAAACGGTGCGTAGATAGATCATCCCAAAATGTTTGCAGGTAATCCAGATTATTAACCATACCCATTTCAGTCAGTTCCTCCAACTCATATTCAGGGACGATGGGTACGTTTGTTATTTCGCCAAAAGTGATCAAATGACGCTGATAAATAAATAGAACCTCTTCTCCTTGGGAGGCGGCTTGCTGTACCGTCTGCCTTAATGTCTGAAGGTCAGATTGGACGATAGTATAGTCATAGCCGGGTAAAGTGAGCAATTGTTGTACATTCCAAAAGCAGGGGATAAGGATAAAGAAAGCGACCCACGCTCCTGGGACTGGTTTTGGGGAGAACGATTTTTGCGGGGTATCGGCTCCGGTCAGGATGTAACAAGCCCAGATCAATAACAACACCCAGAATGCGTCCAGATTGTGAAGATTGTTCCCTCCGCCAATTTTAACGCTGGCAATAAAACCACCACCAAGAAGAATGGCTGCCATTGCGGCTAACAAGCTGGAGCGTAAACCGCCAAGACGATTCTGCATAATCGATCGTCCGATCAACCAAAGCATTGGACCGGCAAGCAGCAAGGTTCCGATAAGAATGCCGAACATGAAGGTAGTATTGGGGAATAACCGGCCCCACAGGAAAGGAGCGGTTATCTTGCTGACCAAGTGAGTATCCAATCGGCCGCTGACCACCCAATATCCGATCATGGAACCTAATCCAGAACCCAACCCGGTAATACCCCATAGGGTGGGCCATTTTAGATACTTTACCCACTCTTTTGGTGAAGAGAGCGGAGTTTCTAAGAAGTAAAGAGTTAATGCCAGTATAGTTGGCGTTGGCATCCAATTAATCCGGACGATACCTCCAAAGATCGATGCTATGATCAACCAGGGAAGCGATGCAAGAGGCCGCCGTGGATTAACTCCTATAAGAACAAGAATGACCATGAATTGTAAGTGGTAATAAACAGAGCCTGCTAAAAGGTAAATAAATGCCCAGATAACAAACCATAGTGAAAACGTGAGACCAGACCGTTGGTTTAACCGGCGCTGTAACAGCCATGCACTAAGCGATGTTATACCTACCCACAAACATACTTGCCATATGCGCATGATTATTATGGGTACATTGGGGATTGCAAATGCCGCTGAAAGGAAAAAAGGCCGGCCAATATCCAAAAAAGGCCACAGGATTGTTGAGCCATAGATCCGATGGGAAAAGAAGAATGAGGCATAGTAGTACCAGGAGGTTTCAGACCAAGACAGCGAAAAGGGGTAATCGGTAATATTAGGCAGATAACCCGCCAACACGTGAATCAAACCAAGCATAAGGGCCGACATAAGAAAAGCCTGACTATATTTCCAGTTACGCCAACTGTTAAATATTAAACCGGATAAAAAAGAGAGAACCAATAACCAGACTATGCGTATCGCATATGAACCCAATATCCATGAATACTCACCCAAGAACCAGTATGGGAGTAAATATAGGATAGTTAAACCAATTAATAGCGGAAGGTTTATCCAGGCTAAAGGATGAAGGAGTTTTAATATCGAATTCTTTATCGACTTGATCCACTCCCAACACCTTTTTGGAAGGAACCAAATACTTACGACCAATAGAATACCGATAATGGCTGAGCCGATCAATAGTTTCCAGCTTAATCCATAATCAGCAATAGAGGCAGGAGCTTGATCGTGAGCTAATTCAAAAATCCCTATTGAATATAGTATGCCCGTAACACTTACCAACCAACGGATCATCTGCTTATTATCAGGCCAGGGGATTGAAAACGATTTTTCTTTTATCATGTACCTTTATGCCTCATTTTCGCTTATTATAATGGAAATGCGCAGCCGTCGGCACGGCCGTCGCTGCCGCCCCATAACGCACCCGTTTGCAGATCACGAAGAATGACCTGGCCGCGGCCAAATAACGCCCGTTCCCAACCACTGACCAGACGGAGCTTATGCCCGCGGGCTTGCAGGGCATTGATGGTCACCGATGGAATGCCTTCTTCAAGGGCCACTGTACCGGCGGGGTCATCCACATCCAGGCAGAAGCGCGGCCGGTCAAGGGCAGCTTGCGGGTCAAGGTCGTCATCTAGGAGGGCGGTAAGCACCTGTACATGCCCCTGCGGCTGCATAAAGCCGCCCATCACGCCAAAACTGGCATATAAACTGTTATCCTCTGCTCGCGTCGCCATGGCCGGTATGATGGTGTGGTAAGGGCGTTTTCCGGGCGCCAATGCGTTGGGGTGTAAAGGATCGAGTGAGAAATTGTGTCCCCGGTTTTGCAGGCTAAACCCCCAGCCGCGCGGCACGATCCCGGTGCCAAAGCCCATATAGTTGCTATTGATGAATGAACAAGCGTTGCCTTCGCCATCCACGACCGAGAAGTAGACCGTATCATTACCCATGTTGAACGATCCCCGCTGCGGGGCAGGGTTGGCTTTGAGCGGGTCGATCAACCGGCGACGAGTCTGCGCATAGTCTTCGCTGAGAAGCTGCTCAAGCGGTGCCGGTGAAAAGACCGGATCGGCCACATACCAACGCACATCGGCAAAAGCCAGGCGCATGGCTTCGATCTCCAAATGGTAACGCTCTACCGATAGCGGACTGTATTCGCTGAGATCAAAACCATTCAAGATATTCAATGCCAGCAGGGCTGCCAGTCCTTGCCCATTCGGCGGGCATTCCCATACCCGCATATCCCGATATACGTTCGAGATCGGTTCTTCCCAGGTACTGTGATGCGCAGCCAGGTCGGCCGCGGACATGCATCCGCCAGCTTCCGTGAGTATCGATACGATCGCTTCAGCGATGGGACCGTTGTAATAGGCATTCTTACCGCCCTCGGCGATGAGGCGCAGGCTGCGCCCCAGCCCCGGGTTGTGGAAGATCTCACCCGCGCTGGGACCCCACCCATTGAGGGTGAGTTCCAGCCCATTGACAGCTTTGCGCAGTTGCCGTTCAGCACCGCGCTGCCAAAAGTAGGCGGTGATGGGTGCCACCGGGAACCCCTCTTCCGCCAGCCGGATAGCCGGGGCGAGGGTTTCGGTCAAGGGCAATCGGCCAAAGCGTTCGATCATGTCGCACCATCCTGCACACGCCCCCGGCACAGTTACCGTATAGGGGTGGTAAGGCGGAAGACCTTTATCCAAACCCTCTTTCTTCAATCTCTCCAAACTTAATCCCTGTGGGGCGCGGCCGGAGCCGTTGAGGGCATACACACGCTTCTCAGCCGCCAAATAATACAGG
>DATMYN010000234.1:0-3622 GCA_035560875.1 Longilinea sp.
ACACAGGGAATCCAATGAACAATTATCAAAAAGCAATCCTGCCCGGTTTGATCACCGGCTGCCTGACCTTGATCGGCATCTCCCATCTATTGATGAAACCCGACCTGACGGTGAATGCTGCCGCAATAAACAACAGTGATACAGAAGCTACTTCAATACAGGCAGGTGGTTGCGCCATCAGCCCAAGCTATCCCGAAAGCATCCAACAATGGTGCAGCCTGATCACCACAACTACAGCCCAATATGGTGTGGATGCCAACCTCATCGCAGCGGTGATGCTGCAAGAAAGCGGTGGTGATGCGGATGCCTACTCCTCTTCCGGCGCGGTGGGGCTGTTACAGGTTATGCCATCCGATGGGATCGCCGCCAGCTTCATGTGCGTTAATGGGCCTTGCTTTGCCAACCGCCCAACGATGCAGGAACTCTACGATCCCGCCTTTAATATTGATTACGGTGTGAATTATCTGGCAAGTTTGATCGCACATTTTGACGGTGATATCCGCGAGGCTTTAAAATCCTATGGCCCAAAGGATATCGATTACCGGTACGCCGATATTGTGCTGGATATCCGCTCGAACCACCCTTAATGTTTTTGTTAGAATATAACCTCTTGACTGATGAAAACAGGGGGTGTTTATATTGCCGGTAACCTCGTAACCACTGTATTTGGTTGGATTTATCTTGCATAGAATAATTTACGCTTGACCTATACCAATGCAATGGTAAAATACAGGGTGTTAGCGGGAGTCGCCAAGTGGTAAGGCATCAGCCTTCCAAGCTGATATTCGCGGGTTCGAATCCCGTCTCCCGCTCTCAAGAACTCTTCAGAAATGGGGAGTTTTTTATATTTGCGTGTCCCCCCAGGGGGGATGCATTCGAATCCCGTCTCCCGCTCAACATAGGCACCTCTCTTCCCCGTTGGGGAAGGGAGGACGTGTGGGTTTGGCAATGCCGTCAATTTTAAGAAACCCGTTGATAAGCCGTAAGTCACAGAATACCAATTTTTACGCAGAGTGGAGTACAATTTAATCATTCCATTCCATTAGGAGGAGAGAAATGAAATCCAGATTAAGTATTGTGTTGGCTTTCTTGGTGATCGCCAGCATGCTTTTAACAGCGTGCGGTGGCGGCGAGACTGCCACCCCCACGGCCGAAACGCCGACTTGGGGACCTGAACCTACCACTATCACCGGTACATTCACCTACAGCAACGATTTCGTTGTTGAGACCTACATGCGTGAACAAGCGGTAGCCCTGGTGGATATGACCGGCTTCGTCAATCGTGACGATTTGTATGTCATACCCATCGAAGGCCAGTACCTTGGCTTCATGAGCACTGACTTCGATAACAACACCGCCGCGTACACGATTTCCCTGCCGATGGCCCCCCTGGCACCACTCCACGATGTGGACAACGATGGGGTTGAGGAAAGCGGTGTGCAGATCTTCGCCACTTCCTACTGGCCAAACCTGTATGGTGGCGTGTATTCCGAAGGCGATGACAGGACTATGGGATGGCCAAACTATTTGGCTTCCGTGTTGACCGATACTGAAAACCAAAATGAGGTTATCGGCGGCAGCCTGGTCATTTGGGCTCCCGATGATCTGCAGAGCTTCCCCTCCGGTTTTGGCGCCGATGGTTTGCTCTTGACGGCTGATGATCCTATCATGTCCGTTCCGGCCGGATATTCCGTGATCAACATGGATACCGACCCCTTCACCATTGTCCGTGAAGATGCCCCGGCTTTGTCTCTGCTTGAACCGCAGGATGTAGCCATTAAAGATTACTCGGGCATGTCATACACCGAGGCCTTTGATGCCATGTTCACCTTTGTACGCACCAATTATGCCTTTAACGGCATTGATGGCAAACAACCCGATTGGGACGCCTTGTATGCCCAAATTCTCCCCATGGTGCAAGAAGCAGAAGCGAACAGCGATGCACAGGCTTACTACATGGCCCTCCAGACCTATGCTTGGGCTTTCAACGACGGCCATGTAGGTCTTTCCGGCGGTGATGCCGGCGATGCAGTATTCGCAGAGGTCATCGGCGGTGGTTACGGCTTTGCCATCCGTGAATTGGATGATGGCCGTACGATCGTTATCTACGTTACCCCCAATGGCCCTGCAGCTCTGGCTGGTATGGAAGTAGGGGCTGAAGTAACCATGTTCAACGACACCCCCATTGCCGACGCAATCGGGGCCGTGAATGCTTTCTCCGGTCCTTTCTCCACAGCTCAAACCGAGCGCTACCAGCAGGCTCGCTATCTGCTGCGCGCCCCGTTGGGTAGCACTGCCACTGTAACCTTCACCAATCCTGGTGGTGCGGAACAGACAGTAACCCTCGAGACAAGCGATGAACGCGACAGTTTTGCTTATACTTCGGTCTACCGTGGATATGATTACACTGCCCTGCCGGTGGAATACCAAATCCTTGACTCCGGTGTGGGTTATGTGAAGATCAATACCAACTACGATGACTTAGCCATGATCATCCTGCTGTTCGAACGTGCCCTGCAGGTCTTCCAGGCGAATGAAGTGCCTGGCATCATCATTGACATGCGCCAGAACAGCGGCGGCGCCAATCTTGGCCTGGCCGGTTTCCTGACCGATACCGAGATCCCGCTTGGGCAGCTGCAATACTTCTCTGAGACCACCGGTACATTTGAAAATGATGGTCCTCAAGAACGGGTCTACCCCAATACGAATCAATACCAATTCGACAGCATGGCACTGTTAGTCGGCCAGGCTTGCGCCAGCGCCTGTGAAATTGAAGCCTACGGCTTTGCACAGGTTCCCGGTATGACGGTGGTTGGTTATTACCCCTCCTCCGGTGTGGAAGCTGAAGTCGCTCGCGGCCAATTCCTGCTGCCCGAAGGTATGTCCATGCAAGTGCCCACCGGCCGCTTTGTGACCGAAGACGGTTCGATCTTCATCGAAGGCGTTGGTATCCAACCCGATATCGTGGTTCCAGTTACCGAAGAAAATGCCTTGAGTACCGAAGATGTCGAGTTGGCCGTTGCTGAACAGGCTGTACTGCTGCCGCGCGGCGCAGGCGTTACCCCCACCGGTAATCCCACCATCGCAAGTACTGCAGATGCTGAGACAGCTTTGCTTGGCGGCACGGGTTTCTTAGAGGATTTCGCTCGTGAAACCTACAGTGTCGGCCCCGTACCCGGCGAAACCCAAATTAATACCGTTGAGTTAAGCCAAACCGATCAGGCTGTTTGGGCATATGGATGGTGTGCTGCGGATGAAAATACGACTAACCAGAACTTCGAACACATCCAATTGCAATTTGTAATGAACGGTACCCCCTTAACTGCCGATCAATTGGCAACCTATTCGTACCAACCCGATGCAACGATGTTCTGCAAACTCATTTATGTTGTTGTCAGCGCTTTCCCAGCCGGCCAACATAGTCTGCAGACAATTGTTACTTTTGATACCACCATCAACGACGGTACGGATGATTACCCTGCCGGCGTTATGACCAGCCAGTACGATGTGTATGTAGCCCCCTAAACCATCCCTTGGTTTTTACGAGCCCTCTGTTTAGGGGGCTCGTTTTTTATTTTACAGATGGATGAAGATTAAATATTCAGGTTTTGTACTCTTAATG
>DATMYN010000235.1:0-7542 GCA_035560875.1 Longilinea sp.
CGGCGAAGAGATCCTGTGGCTGCCGCGGGCTTACAGTGCCCTGTTTTGGGTACTTGGCGGCATCTTCCTGTTTTTATTAGCACGTGAGCTCACTTCCTGGGAGGGGGGATTGCTGGCCGTGGCTTTTTACCTCTTCAATCCATTTGGGGTAGATGCCAGCCGGAGCTTCCAGCCTGATCCGCTCATGACGGTGATGGTCACCATCGCCTGGTGGGGGATGGTACGCTGGCTGAAAAAGCAAGAATGGAAATGGGTGATCGTGGTTGGTCTTTTCGCCGGGACGGCTATCCTGGTTAAAGCGCTGGCGGTTTTTGCTATCTTTGGCGGCTTTTTAGGCATCTTTTTGGCTTATGGCCCATTGAAGTCCCTGCGCTCGCTAAAATTCTGGATCATGGGAGCCATTACCGCCCTTCCGACTCTGATCTATATGGTGTATGGCTTCTTCATCGAGGGTTCTCTGGGCGACCAATTCTCTATGCGTTTCTTCCCCAGTTTATGGGTTGACCCGGTCTTCTATCTTCGTTGGGAAGGTATGCTGGAATTGACCGCCGGATTGCTTCCCTTCATCGCCGGACTGACGGGTATCTTCTTCTTCTCCGATAAGGAAAAGCGATGGGTGATCTTCTCGCATTGGATTGGTTATTTCCTCTATGGGATGATCTTCGCTTATTATTTCTCCACCCATACCTACTACCACATTGGGCTCGTACCAGTAGTAGCGTTATCCATTGCACCGTTCGGCACCCTTATCGGCGATCGTTTGCGGGCTTTGAAACCTGCCCGCTGGCAATCTGCTGTCCTAGTTTTGATCGTTTCAGCCGGGCTGTTCTTTAACCTTTGGAATATTCGTGATATCTACCATAAAACCGATTACCGTCCGCTGGCGGATGTGTATGCCCATATCGGTGAGGTGGTAGGAAACGGCGGGACCAACGCGATCGCATTATCCCAAGATTACAATTATCGTTTGGAATATTGGGGCTGGATCAGACCGTCCTATTGGCCGTATATTGGTGACCAGGCGCTGCAAGAATTAGCCGGTAATTCCATACAAGATTTTGAACAGGATTTCACCACCCGAACAGAGGGAAAACAATATTTTATTGTGACCGATCTGGAAGAATTGGACCGCCAGACACAGTTACATGATCTGCTATATTCTCAATATCCGATCTATGACCAGGGTGATGGCTATGTGATCTTTGACCTGCTTCATCCTTTAGCACCATCCCAACCCTGACGAGAAAAAACAACAAAAAAGGGTGCATGATCATTCATGCACCCTTTTCGTTTTAAATCATTCTAAAGGAACTGCTCTGCGTAATGGCATGCCACCTGGTGGCCGGCTCTCAGTTCGCGCAGTTGCGGTTCCTCAACCGAGCAGGCATCTCGAGCTACAGGGCAGCGCGGGTGGAAACGGCATCCGCTGGGTGGGTTGATGGGGTTGGGGATCTCCCCTTCGGGCATCGGTTGCGTCCGGCGCAGGGTCGGGTCCGGTACCGGGACAGCCGCCATCAGCGCACGCGTGTATGGATGTAAGGGGTGTCCGTAAACCTCGCGCAGGTCGCCCATTTCAGCCATCCGGCCAAGGTACAACACACCGATCCGGTCGCAGATATACTTGGCGGTCGCCAGATCATGGGTGATGAACAGGTAAGTGAGATTAAACTCATTCTTCAACTGCACCATCAGATCCAGCAGTTGCGCCCGTACGGATACATCCGCCATGGCGATCGGTTCATCGGCCAGCACCAGGTCGGGTTTGGTGATCAGAGCGCGGGCGATGACCACCCGTTGGCGTTGACCGCCGCTGATCTGGTGAGGGAATTTGTTGTAGAAGAACAGCGGTGGGGTTAAGCCAACCTTATCAAAGATGCTTAACACCATATCGCGGTGATCGGCTTTGCTTTCAGGGTAGTGAATGCGCAAACCTTCCGTCACCGAAGAACCAAGGGTCATACGCGGATTAAGCGAAGCCATTGGGTCTTGGAAGATCACCTGCATACGCCGGCGCAGCTTGCGCAACTCTTCTTTCGGGATCTTGTTGATCTCGATACCGTCAAATTTTACGGTACCCTCAGTCGCCGTCTCCAGTCCGATCGCTAACCGGCCGATGGTGGTCTTTCCGCTGCCGCTTTCGCCGGCTAAGCCAAAGGCTTCGCCCCGGCGGATATTGAAGGAGACCCCATCCACAGCCCGGACATGTTCTAATTTTCCGGCCAAGATCTGATCAATGATCGATTTTTGGACGGGAAACCACTTCTTTAATCCATCGATCTCTACCAGATAGTCTTGCGTATTGGATTTCTTTTGTTCGTTCATGCCGTCACCTTTAGGGTCGGGGTGGTCTTTTCAGGATGGTTCTGGTAGAGCCAGCATTTTACCTGCCTGTCGTTGGTCACGTTCAAGAACTCCGGTTCATATTTGGAACAGATCGGCAAGGCTTTGGGACAGCGCGGGTGGAAGCGGCAGCCGCTGGGCGGGCGGGAAAGGTTTGGCGGCTCTCCGGCCATTTTGTACAGTTCCTCGGTATCATCCAACTTAATGTTCGGGACGGCTTTCAGCAAACCGTAGGTATAGGGATGCAAAGGATTGGCAAACACAGCTACGGCTTCACCTAGTTCGACAATATGACCGGCATACATTACCGCTACCCGGTCCGCCATTTCGGCTACCAGGGCGATATTGTGGCTGATGATGAGTAAGGTTACCCCAAAATCATTGCGGATATCGCGCATCTGATCAACCAGTTTGGCCTCGACGATCACATCCAGGGATGTGGTCGGTTCATCGCCAATGATCAGGTCGGCGTTATTCACCAGCCCCAAGCCGATCATAACCCGCTGCCGCATCCCGCCGGATAACTGGTGCGGATAACTGGCTAACCGGTTGGTTTGGATGCCTAACTTCTCGATCATTTTCTTGATCCGCTCCATACCGGTGTTCTTCTTGTAATCGGGTTCATGCACCTCGATGGCTTCGGTCAGGTGCTCATCGACCCGCTGGACGGGATTTAGGGAGGTCATTGGGTCTTGGAAGATCATGGAAATGCGCCGGCCGCGGAAATCTCGCAACTGGGCCGCGCTGTATTTCATGATATCCTGACCATCAAAGAGCATATGCTTGGCGGTGATCTCGGTGGGCGGCGGAAGCATCCGCATGAGGGCTTTACCCATGGTAGATTTACCGCAGCCGCTTTCACCAACCAACCCCAGGATCTCACCCCTGCGAATATCAAAGGAGATATGATCAACGGCGCTGACGGGTCCCAAACGGGTATGATATGTGACGGTCATGTCACGGATCTCGAGTAATAATTCACCTTTAGCACTCATAGTTATAACTCCGCCAGGCGAGGATTGAGGATTTCAGAGAGACTTTCACCCAGCATACTAAAGGACAAGGTCACTAAACTGACGGCAATACCTGGGAAGGTGATCAACCACCACGCCCGGCGCAGGTAATCCTGACCGCGTGAGAGGTCGATACCCCAATCGGGAGTATCGGGGGGCAGACCAAGGCCTAAGAAGCTTAATCCCGCTTCGGTCAGGATGGCATCAGCCACATTGACCGAGAAGATGATCACAACGGAGGGGATCACATTGGGGAAGATGTATTTAAACAAGATCGACCAGTTGGTGGCACCCAAGCTGCGGGCAGCCTCAACGAACAGATCTTGTTTTACCGCCAATGTTTGACCGCGCACGATGCGGTAATAGGTAGGAATATATAACACCGCGATGGCTATGATGATATTCCCGATACCGGCGCCGAGCACGGCGGCGATGGCGATGGCTAAGATCAAGCCTGGGAAGGTGTACAGGCTGTCCATTAATAAGGTCAGAATCCGGTCAAACGGGCCGCTGACGAAACCAGCGATCAGACCTAATGGAACGCCGATCAAGAAGGCAACAATGGCTGAGCTGAGGCCTACAATGAGGGCAATCCGGGTACCCCAGATGATGCGGCTCAATATATCTTGGCCGATCTGGTTTGTGCCTAATATAAAAGCCGAATCAGCCGTACCAACCCGGCCGATACTCATTAATTGCGGGTATTGGGCAAAGACTGTTTCGGAATCTACACTATCGATAACAAAGGCATCGATCGTGCCGTTAACCAGGTCTTGTAAACCCAGGTCCATTGTCTCGTAACGGCGTGGTCTGGGTTCATAGCGGATGCCATCCTCATTATCGTTGAGGATGCTCAGCGAATCGCGTAAGGCCTGGTTGGCCTGAGTACCCAGTACGTAACCAATATTATTGTCTTGGGTTCCGATCTGGGACAGATCGGTGATCCCGCTGTCGGAGAGGACAACGAGTTCAAATCCGGGGGGTAATTCACCGGGGAGCAGTAAGGATGGCCCGACCTCAGCACGCGGGTCAAAAGGTGCAAACCATTGCGGGAAAATCCCGACAATGATCACAAACAGCAGAAGGATTGAACTAATGGCAACGAACCACCAATCTCCACCGTACCATTTACGTGCCATGAAGATCTTGCGCACGAAGCCAACTTTATCCAGGTCAAGCTGCCATTGTTGAACAACTTCAGGTTTTGGGGGTGTTTCTTGTGTCATGGTTTTTTCTCAACCGTAATTGAAAAGATAGGCAGGTGCGCCTTTTAGTAACGGATACGCGGATCAACAAATGCGTAGAGCACATCCATCAGGAGACTGATAATGGCTACAAAGAAGGCGAACACACCGATGGTAGCTTGAACAGCTGTGTAATCGCGCAGTTCAATACGTTCGACTAAGTAACGACCCATCCCCGGCCAGGAAAATGTAGTTTCGGTGAGCACAGCGCCGGCTAACAAGATGGCGAACTCAAGACCGATAAGAGTAAGGATGGGGATAAATGTATTCCGCAAGGCGTGTTTATAAACCAAGCGGTTTTCGGGGATACCGCGCGCCCGACCGGCGGTGATGAAATCGGATGAAAGCATTTCGATCATATTGACGCGGGTCAGACGGATATAGACACTGGTAAGAGCCAGACCAAGGGTCAGCGTCGGCAGGATCAAATGCGCGATCACCGACCAAAATGCCGGCCAATTTCCGGTGATGATGGCATCGATCACATAAAAATTGGTGGGCGACACGAAAGTAGTTAACATCATCGTGTCCATACGTCCGGCTAAAGGTAAAATACCCAAACGAACGGAAAAAACGATCTGAAAGATCAACCCCAAGAAGAAGATGGGGATGGAATATATGATGATACTAAAAGCACGGATCACGTAATCGATCCATTTTTTACGATGTTTGGCTGCAAACGCTCCGGTGATCACACCAAAGGCAGCCGTAAAAACCATCGCGGGGATACTCAGTTCAATAGTGGCCGGCAAGCGTTCGGCTAATTCATCTCGGATCGGGCGTTCGCCTTGAGTTAGGGCATTGCCGAAATCCAAGGTGATCATTTTCCAGAGAAAATCACCATATTGGACAATGAGAGGGCGGTTAAGCCCTAGCCGTTCACGTAAAGCATTCGCCTGTTCTTCACTGACCCTGGGTCCAAGCTGAGAGCGGATAGGATCGCCGGGCAGAATCCGCATAACGAAGAAAACCATAGTTATTAGGATCAAGACCATGGGTATGGTGAGCAGCAGGCGGGTGATCAAGAATTTCCGCAGGGAGGCTGACATGCGCTCAACTCCGTAAAAAGAGGGTAAAAAGTAGGGGGCGAGGTTTTGGCCTCGCCCCCGTGCGTTTCTGCAAATCCGGCAAGAATTTAGCCGGGGCCCTTAGAAAAAGGGTGGGGGCTGTACTTACTCAGCAGCCGGGTAAGTGCAGTTGAAGACCAAGTAGCGCAGAGACGGGGCGCTGATGGTCTCGACAGTCAAACCTTCAACTGTCTGCAAACGAGCCGCTTCCACTGGGCCGACGGTACGCCAGGCGATATCGATCTCACCGTTTTCAACGGCATTCGCCATGGTGGTGGCATCGGCAAAGTAGCGGATGATCACGTTCGGGATGATGGCGGCGTCAG
This sequence comes from Longilinea sp., assembly GCA_035560875.1. Classification (GTDB taxonomy): domain Bacteria; phylum Chloroflexota; class Anaerolineae; order Anaerolineales; family Anaerolineaceae; genus DATMYN01. Next base: position 5,991 of record DATMYN010000235.1, read on the forward strand.
TACCGAAGTAGTTCGGGTTGGCGGCCAATACCATCTGCTCACCGGGGGTGAAGGAGACTACCTGGTAGGGGCCCATTCCTGGAACAGTTGTCGGGAACTGATTGAGGGCGTCATCCAAGAAGACGGTCGGGTTGGCGGGTACGAACGGTGCGGTCGCAGCAATAGCGGGGAAGAAACCGTAGGTGCCGGACAGGTGGTAAGCCAAAGTGTAATCATCAACGGCTTCTACACTGTCGACATACAATTGCACCAAACCGGAAACCTGGCCTTCCAAGGCGCCGAAGCGGGCGAACGAGCGTACATAATCCGCAGCGGTGACGGGGGTGCCATCAGCCCAGGCAATGTTCTGGAACAGATGGAAAGTATAGGTCAAGCCATCTTCGCTGACTTCATAGCTTTCAGCGGCGCCGGGGACCAAGTCAGAAGTGCCGGGGGTATAGCCTAACAATGCACGGCCGGTGTTCTTGATGATCTCCCAGTCATGAGTGGCATAGGCATCATCTGGATCGAGGCTGTTGACCTCATCGGTTGTGCCGATGATGATGGTGTCGGTGCTGCCGGAAGCAGGTACAGCATCGGCGCCGAAGCTCAACACATTGTAGTTGAACTCAAAGGGTGCACCAATGGCAACGCCTTCAACACCAGTGCGATAGGTGATGAATTCGGGTTCCCAGAACAAGGGCAGAGTGGGGACTTCGGTTGCATACAGGTCAGCGATCTGGTTGTACAGGTCGGTGCGCTCGGCGGGGTCACTGGCTTCCTTGGCAGCTTGCAGCAAGGCGTCCATTTCCTCATTGCAGTAGTTCACGCCGTTATCGGGGCTCTGGAGGCAGCTGGAGAAAGGTGACAGCCAGTTGTCAGGGTCGGCGAAATCGGGGAACCAACCAAGCATAAAGACGGGCAGTTCGCCGGCGACGAAGCTGTCTACGTATTCAGCCCAGTTCTGAGACTGCAGGTTCACAACCATGAGGCCGGTTTCCTCGAGTTGTTCTTTGATGACCTGCATAACATCGGCGGTGGTGGTACCGTAGTGCTCGGGAGGATACCACAGGTCGAAGGTGAACGGATTCTCGGCTGTGAAGCCGGCGCTGGTCAGCAGGTCAATGGAGGCCTGAAGATCGCGGGTGCCATAGGCATCCAAGAATGGTTCAGATTCGGTGAACGGATAGCCAACGGGGACCATCGAGTAAGCCGGGGTGTTGCGGCCTTCGAATACACGGTCGACAATGGCTTCACGATCGATGGCAGCGGCTACAGCGGAGCGCAGGGTTGCGGTCCAGAAGTATTCGCTTGCGGCGGGTGCTTCAGCACCGGCATCGGCTACTGCTTCTGTAGCGGCTGGTTCTTCCGCAACAGGAGTTTCAGCAGCGGGAGCGCAGGCTGCCAGCACCATGCTGAACAGGACGATCAACGCTACAAATACATACAACTTGCTTGACTTCATTATTTTCTCCTCCTCAACAAAATTGGAACATAGGGGAACAAGAATTTACCGGACGGCTTTCCCGTACGTCATCGTAGGGGTTGTAAAAGCCGTTCCAAACATTATAGG
>DATMYN010000236.1:0-2792 GCA_035560875.1 Longilinea sp.
AAAAAGTCCCTCGTAAGTTGATATTATACTATGCCGCCGCGGCGGTATGGCTGGCTACTACCGCCATGCATATCCCGGATGGATATCTCAGTCCGGCCACATCGATCGTAATGTTCATCTTGGTTCTGCCGTTCTGGGCCATTGGCGTTAAAAAGTTACGCGAAAAGATATCGGCCAAGACCATCCCGCTAGTGGCGTTATTCGCTGCATTTACGTTTGTGATCATGATGTTCAATGTTCCTCTCCCCGGAGGGACGACAGGACATGCCGTGGGAGGGGCATTGGCTGCGATTATTTTGGGTCCGGAGATTGCCACCATCTCGATCTCGATCGCATTGATCATCCAGGCCGTGTTATTTGGGGATGGCGGTATATTGGCTATCGGGGCTAACTGTTTTAACATGGCAGTGGTACTGCCATATGTAGCCTATGCCATTTACCAATGGATCACTAAAAATCATTCCGTTGATTCGAAGCGCAGGATCTGGGCTGCCGGAATTGCCGGTTGGGTTTCATTGACTGTGGCTGCCTTTTTCACGGCAGTTGAATTTGGTATTCAACCCGCTATTGCCCACAGCGCAGATGGAATCCCCTTATACGCGCCCTATCCGTTATCGATTGCTATTTCGGCTATGCTGCCAGCCCATATGCTGGTTGCTTCGGTAATTGAAGGTGTGGTTACAGCCCTGATCATTGCCTACCTGATCAAAGCCAATCAGCCGGCGCTGGAGATTATCAATAAACCCGTTGTCAGCGCCGATACATCAAAATTCTCAAAGTGGCGTGGGTTGTGGATCGGTTTAGCCGTTTTGGTCATCGCCACCCCGTTGGGGCTGCTGGCTCCCGGTACGGCTTGGGGAGAGTGGGGGGCTAATGAATTATCCGATCTAGGATTGTCCTTCATTCCTGCTGGTTTGGAAAGGCTTTCTTCCCTTTGGTCAGCCCCAGTGCCAGATTATGACCTGCCGGCTTTAGGAAATGTTACAATTGGGTATGTTTTATCCGCTTTAGTAGGTATCCTTGTTACCATCGGCGTAGTATGGTTATTCAGTATGCTCATTACCGCTGGTAAAAAAGAAAGTGCAAAAAAGAAAGAGAGCTAGTGGAATTTTCATTTCCGACAACAGGGCGAAAATATAAGAACTCTTTCATCGAACGCGCCCTGATCGAGATCAACCTGACCCTAGAGCAATCCCTTTACGCGGAAACGATTGCCCGTTTAAAGGGATTGCTACAAGATCTTGACCCGCGCTTAAAAACGATCGGGTTGCTTCTATTTCTATTCGCCGTCAATCTATCGCATAGCCTGGTCGTCATCATTGGTCTGTATGCTGTTAGCTTGGTTATGGCAGTATTATCCAAAGTGCCTATTGGTGGCTTTATCAAACGGGTTTGGGCAATTGTGGCGGTATTCACGTTGATCATTGCCTTACCGGCCATCTTCATCACCCCCGGCGAGGTAATCTATACATTTCCGTGGGGTTGGCATATCACCCAGAGCGGATTGACCAGTGCTTTTACTCTACTCCTGCGAGTAGGCGTATCGGTATCCTACACGGTTTTATTTGTACTAACCACAGCCTGGCATGATATTCTCAAAGCGCTTGGTATCTTGCATGTGCCGGATGTGATCTTGCTCACGTTTCAAATGACATACCGCTATATTCATTTGCTGCTGCATTCTGCGAATGACATTGTGCTCTCCCGCAAAAGCCGGGTCTTACGACGCTTGAATCAGAAAGATGAGCGCGATTTGATAGCTTCTACATCGGGTGTGTTATTGGGAAAATCCTTGCATTTAAGTGAAGAAGTATATTTGTCCATGGTCTCCCGCGGTTACCATAATTATCCACGGACAATGAATCAATTCCATTTTAGAATAAGGGATTGGATTGCCGCCTTCGTGATGGTGTGCATGGTGACCCTGGCAATTTGGTTGGGAAGGTGAAACAGGATATGAAATCTGATCTTGACAAAAAAGCGGATTTTGCCAACCCCATATTCGATGTCAGTGACTTGACTTATGCCTATATCGAAGGTGCTTTAGCTTTGGACCATGTATCCATGCACGTTAACCGTGGAGAAAAATTAGCCATCATGGGCTCCAACGGTTCGGGAAAGTCGACCCTCTTACGTGTACTGGACGGATTATATTTTCCGAAATCGGGTTCTATTAAAGCTTTTGGAAGTGCATTGACTGAAATAATCTTGCGTGATGAAGCTTTTAACTTTCAATTCCGATCGCGGGTTGGGTTTGTATTTCAAGACAGTGATGCGCAGTTGTTCATGCCGACCGTATGGGATGAGATCGCCTTTAGTCCGCTGCAATTAGGGATGAACGAGCAAGATGTGTCCTTGCGGGTTGAAGCTGCCCTGGATGCCTTGGAAATCCAAAAATTGCGTGGCCGGGCACCGCACCAGCTTTCGGGAGGGGAGAAGAAGCGCGTGGCGCTGGCATCGGTGATGAGCTTAATGCCTGAGGTTTGGCTGTTGGATGAACCATCTGCCGGATTGGACCCGCGGAGTGTCTCCTGGTTGGTGGAATTTATCGATCAGATCAGTACGGAAGGGAAAACGGTGGTACTGGCAACCCATGATCTGGACTTGGTAGAACGATTAGCAGACCGGGTTTATGTGATAAATGAGGATCATCGCCTTGAGACCGAAGGTAAACCTGGGGAGATTGTATCCGATAACATTTTACTTAAAAAAGTAAATCTCATTCGTTAAAATAATATTGGTCATATCCAAAACCGAACGCGTTCGGTATAATATCAATATCGAAATATATC
>DATMYN010000237.1:0-3356 GCA_035560875.1 Longilinea sp.
CCGCCAAGGCTCCACATGTGGTGAGCAAGGCACGTGCAAAGGCATGATCGGGCATGCGCACTCCTATCGTCGGTAGGGGTGATAAGATCTCGGGGAGGTCCGCATGACGGGGGAGGATAACAGTCAATGCCCCCGGCCAAAAATGCTGGCAAAGCTTTCCGGCTGCCGGGGTCACCTCGGCAGCCACCGAATCGAGCTGATCGATGGAACCGATCAACACGGCGATGGCTTTATTGAAATCGCGGCCTTTAGCGGAAAAGATGGCCTGGATGGCTGTTGGGTTATGCAGATCAGCCGCCAAACCGTAAACGGTATCGGTGGGGAAGGCGATCAACCCACCTTGAGCGATGATGGTTTGAGCCAGTGGAATGGTTTGTGGATCATTTTGAGATAAGATGCGGGTTTGCATGGAAAGTTCAGCCCTCCCATCGTATTTCAACCACGCGCGGTCGGTCAGCCAGGTCGCGGTGGAGTTCAACTCTTGCCTCAGGCAGGATGGAAGCAGCCAGTGCCGGGGCGCTTTCACCCTGACCGGATTCTATCTCAAGCAGCATGCAGCCGCCGGGAGCCATCCAACGCTGCGAATCTTGTAATAGGGATTTGATCAGATCGAACCCATCCTCACCCCCATCTAATGCCAGGCGGGGCTCAAAAGCGCTGACGGGCAGATCATTCAATGTTGGCGTGGGGATATAGGGTAAATTTGCACATACCAGGTCAAACGGCCCGGCTGCCATGGTAAGCAGGTCCCCACACAGCACGGATACGTTGTGTGTGCCAAGTTTTTGGAAGTTCAGTTTGGCCACCTGTAACGCAACCCAAGAACAGTCGATGGCAATAAGCGATAGGGAAGGGTGGAGTTTGGCAAGGCTGGCGGGGATGCACCCGGAACCGGTACCGACATCGACGGCGCGGTTGATGCCGGGATGAGTGTTTATCCAATGGTTGGCCAGCTCTACCATCAGCTCGGTCTCCGGTCGGGGGATCAAAACCTGCGGGGTGACAACAAAATCAAACCCATAGAATTCCCAGTGACCGAACAAGTACGGCAAAGGATTGCCCTGACCGCGTTTGGTTAATAAGAATTCGAGCTGGGATTGGATTGGTTCAGACAGGGCTAGATCGGAATGGGTGATAACCCATGTGCGTGTCTTTTGAAGGGTTTCGGCAGCCATCCATTGCGCTTCAAGCAGTGGCGTATCGGTAACGGGAGCCAGGCGGGTTTGTGCGTGCTGTAACCAGGCGGCTAGATCAATCTGCATCGTCGCTTTCACTGCTGGTTGAAAGCCGATCGGTTTCTTCCTGAAGGGATAATTCATCAATGAAGAGATCGATATCACCTTCCATTACAGAGGGTAGGTTGAAGGAAGAAATATTCACACGGTGATCGGTAACCCGTGATTGGGGATAATTGTAAGTGCGGATCTTTTCGGAGCGTTCGGCATTACCGATCTGAGACCGGCGGAAATCTTCGCGTTCGTGCGATCGTTTGGTCTCTTCAATCTCATACAAGCGGGCTCGCAGGATGGTCATTGCACGGAGTTTGTTCTGCAATTGGGAGCGTTCATCCTGGCAAGCTACTACGATACCGGTGGGCAAGTGGGTGATGCGCACGGCGGTTGAGTTTTTCTGTACATTCTGGCCACCGGCGCCGGCGGAACGGTACACATCGATGTTGATATCTTTATCGGGGATTTGAATATCCACTTCATCGGCTTCGGCTAAGACAGCGACTGTGGCAGTCGAGGTGTGGATTCGTCCGGAGGATTCTGTGCTTGGGATGCGCTGCACCCGGTGAACACCGGATTCAAATTTCAATCGGGAATAGGCTCCCCGGCCTTTTACGGAAAAAACGATCTCTTTGTAGCCACCGATGCCGGTGGGGTTTTCAGAAAGGACCTCGATCGACCATTTCTTCAACTCGGCATAACGGGTATACATGCGCATAAGATCAGCGGCAAATAGCGCGGCCTCATCTCCACCGGTACCGGCCCGGATCTCGACGATAACATTGCGATCATCACGCGGATCTTTTGGGATAAGGAGCATTTTAAGCTCCTTTTCCAAGATCTCAATTTTAGGTTCGATGGATTGGATATCGGCTTCGGCTAATTCACGTAGTTCTACCTCACCGCTGTCAATTAATGCTCGGTCTTCATCCAGTTGGGTGGATAGTTTTCTGTATTCCTGGGCTTTAGTGACGATCTGTTCCATATCAGAGCGTTCTTTGGCTAATTCAGCAACGCGTTGGTAATCATTGGCGAATTCTTCCAATAACCGGTTGATTTCGTTATAACGGTTCTCAATAGCGCTGATCTTTTCGAGTAACATACGGGTTCACCTTATCTGTAAGTTTGCGCTTTGGATTATACCATTCTCTTATTTAGTAAAAAATGGACTACTTTCCAAAGTCAGCAAGTTGAAGTTTTTTGACAGGGAATGAATCGTTCCAATCCTGGACAGATGCCTGCATGGGTGACTGTGGATAAGGATGGTGAAGCGTGCATTGTCCGAATGAGTACAACACGACCGATATAAAGCCAGTGTTGGTGTATTTGCACAGCTCAATCAAATGAATGCTAGACCGTGTATTGCATAGACAGGGAACGGATCTATTCTTTCGGATTCACATAGGTATGTTTTGAAGAGTTATAGATCAAACCATCAGGCATTCTCGTTCCTTCCAGTTGTGCACCGGTCCATATCACATCGTGAAAGTGGGCATACGTCAAGTCAGCACCCTTCAAATTTGCTCCGCTCAGGTCTGCGTTATGTAAGATGGCATAACTCATGTCCGCATTCACCAGGATCGCATCTCTCAAATTCGCATTCTCAATACTCGTGTTCGTACCCCAGAGGTTTGCCAGATTTGCTCCCGTCAAGTTGGCACCTTGAAGGTTTGCTTTCGTGAGGTTTGCACCCCTTAAGTCTGCACCGGTGAGGTCCACACCTGCTAGGTTGATCCCTTTCATATAAGCACCCTTAAGGTTCGCTTTTTTTCCGCCCTCTTCACCATTCAAGAATTTTTTATGAAGATCAATTTTCTTGATAACGTTTTTAAATTCATCAACAGGTGGTACTGTAGGACTTTGGGGAGTAAATGCACCTGTCCTTTTAAGCCATTTCTCGATCTGCCAGGCAACAACAACCCCTATCCATGACCATCCAAAATACCATACCACAGGTATTGAGATCCCAGGTGAGAACGCATTCAAGAGCCATGCTGGACCAAAAAATCCCGCAACGAATCCGATAAATGTTGCTGTCGGATGTTCTTTACCTAGAAAATAAAGACCGCCAATAGTAATGAGCGTCAACACAATACCTGTAGGCATTTCATCCTCCTCTAATTAATG
>DATMYN010000238.1:0-6537 GCA_035560875.1 Longilinea sp.
CGTCTTTGAAGGAGACATCATGAAAATTGCCGTTCTTGCAACTCTTAAGGAGGATGCACCCATAAGCCCGGAAGAACCTCCTGGGCGTTGGGACGATCTAGATGATCGTAAAACTGTTGATGCGATCTTAGCATCGCTGCGTGGGTTTGGTTTCGAAACGGAATATTTCCCGACCGGGCCATCACTTGCGCAAAACTTACAGGAATATGCGCCGGATTTATGTTTCAATACGGGGGAAGGTCACTACGGCGCCTCACGCGAATCACAAACACCCGCAATATTGGATATGCTGCGCATCCCTTACACGGGAGCCGGTGTGCTAGGGATGTCCCTTTCACACAATAAACATATTGCCAAGAAGATTTTCCGCTTTAGCGGGCTGCCGACTGCCGGTTTTACCGTTATCACCGATCCTGGCAGGATCAATGACACCGATCTGCGCTATCCGCTGTTTGTAAAACCAGCTCATGAAGGCTCTTCGATCGGGATCAATGACCACGCCTTGGTGCATACCCGCTCGGAATTGGAGCGGCAGGTAGAATGGGTATGGAATACGGTGCACTCCCCCGTGCTGGTGGAAGAATATATCCAAGGTCGTGAGTTTACCATCGGTGTGATCGGTAACGATCCGTTACCAGTGGTAGAAGTCGTATCACCGACCGGGTTCTATTCCAACCGCTTGAAAGAAAGTGAAAACAGCGGAGTCTACCGGCTTTGCCCGGCGCCATTACCCGAAGAAAAGACTGCTGAGCTGCAAAACCTGGCCGTGCGTGCCATGCGCGCCCTTGAACTGTTCGACTGGTGCCGCATGGATGTCCGCATGGACGGGAATGGCCAGCCCTTTATTCTGGAAGTAAACCCAATGCCGTTGATCTACCCCGATCCGGAACAGGCATCCTTCCTGTTTGCCGCCAGAGCCACCGGTTTGACGTATGCTGAAATGATCAATAAGATCGTACTTTCAGCTATATACCGGCTTGGCCTGCCCATCCCAGTGCCTTTGACTGCTTTGGTATTCTAAATAACCAAATTTAAACGAAAGAGGCTAACCAAATGGTTAGCCTCTTTTTTTGTTAAATCAATCTTATGGCGCGTTCAAGAAATTTCCCATATAGAGTTGGAAGGCTTCGAATTGCCCTGTTCGGCCGACATGGTTTGGATTGGCCGCATCCCACAAGGCTGAAAAGGTGGCGACTACGTCATTTGCATCGAAAGAAGCGCCATTCGAGTAAAGCACATCATAATGCAGGTCAAAGGTCCACTCGGTGTAATCGCTGTTTACAACCCAGTAGTCAGACAAGGAAGGCAAGATGCTCGTCCCACCATATTCCACCCGGGTCAATGTATCATACAGTAACCGGGCAACCCGCATTGTATCTACATCGATCTCATCACCAGGCCACAAACTTACCGGTTCGTTGGTCTGCTCTATCGTTAACACATCCGCCAAGTTCCCCATCTCGGGAATATTATCGTTATACGGACCAGCCACCACATTATCTACCGATTGACGGTTAGCCAGCGCAGTACTGGTGTAAGCTAACGGGATCAACAATGCCCGTTCATAAATGAGTTGGTTGGCGGCGTGATACTGAACCTGACGGGAAGCTTCCACGTTTGTCTCTTGCCCGCCATATATAGCAGCTTGCAGTTCGGGGACGATATCCCCGAATTGATGGTTCGAACCGGTGAAAACAGAAAACAAACTGGCCGCATCCGGAAAGCCTGCGGTTGTGCTGGTAAGGAAAAATCCCAGTTCACCCGCAGCCAAGCGGGCGTTAAATTGGGCGCTTGGTAATGCTTCACCGCGCAGGTCCACACCCATCAAGGAGAAATCAATACGTAAAGCACTAACAATATCTTCCGGGTTGGAAATGATTGTTGTACTTACATCTTCATAATAAAGTACCAGTTCCTGGGAAAAATCAAACCCGGCAGCATCCAGGATGCTGCGAGCATACATAGAGTCGTATTCATACCAACTCAGGTTTACCGAATTCCCGATCGGAAAACTGGAAGGGATGAACTGGTCCGCCACGGTGGAACCGGCAGGGAAATAGGTTGCCACAATATCCTGGCGGTCAACTCCCTGAGCCAAAGCCATGCGCACTTCCTGGTTATCAAAGGGAGCAATATTGTGATTGAAACCCAGGTAGTAGGATGTAGTTTGATTACGAATACTTAATTGCAGTTCGGGAGCATTTTCGATCTGGTTAAAGTTAATCGGCGATGGATTATCGATCAAATCGGCCAAATAGAAGTTCAAGGCGGTAAAACGGTGAAATGGATTGGATTCCCAAGAGAGAATGATCGAATCTACTTTTGGAGGGGTTCCCCAATAGCTCGGATTTGAAGACATCCTCAAGGAATCCCCGGGCTCATACTGATCGACAATGTAAGGGCCAGTGCCATTCACATCGTTGGTCATTTGGAACGAATCACCGCCATATTGGTTCAGGTAGTCCTCATCCAGTATCGAAAAAGCCGGGTAGCTTAGGCGAGCGGAAAACAACGGGTCTGGTTCGCACAATGTAAACCTAACGGTATACTGGTCGATCGCCTCAACGGATCGAAGTAGACCGCCATAATCACAATTCTCAGCACTGATGGATTCGGGGACGAAATCCTCAGCTTGTTCGATGAGTGTGATACCCTCACCAGCCTCGCAGGCAGTGAGTACAAAACTTAAAGCAACTAACAGACTGAGTAAAGTTGAAAAAGGAATGCGTTTCACGGCGAACCCTTCTTTGTTTGCTATCGGATGCAAAATCGTCAGTTTAAATATCCAACTTTCATCATTATACGTTATCTCAAGTGCTTGTCAAACAATATCCATTTACTATCGGGATAAATCATCGAATGAAATCCATCCATCCAACCGGTCATACCCCTATTCACACAGTATAATTAATCCGAACTCAGCTCAAGCCAAGGAACTTAATATGCGACATATTTCTCTTGTTCTGGTAGGTTTTGGTAATGTCGGTCAAGCTTTTGGCCGGTTATTATTACGTAAGCAATCTTATGTCGAACATAATTTTGATTTTTCTTATAAGATCACCGGCATTGCCACCAGCCGGCACGGTATCGCCATTGATCCGACCGGAATAAATGTAGAAAAAGCGCTCGAAATTGCTGCTTCGGGGGGAACCCTTTCTGCCTTGACCCATCGCAGCGGGTCAACTACGATCGCTGAGTTTATCCAGCAATGCCCAGGAGATGTTTTTTTTGAAAACACACCTGTAAACCATCACACCGGCGAACCGGCTTTATCCTATCTAAAAGCTGCTTTGGAGCGGAACATGACGATCATCACCGCCAATAAAGGCCCGGTGGTGTTCGGTTATCGGGAACTGACTGCCATAGCCCGCTCTCGCCACCGCCGGTTCTTGTTTGAATCGGCTGTAATGGATGGTGCTCCCATTTTCTCTCTTTTCCGCGGACCGCTGCCGGCCATCGAAATCAAAGGGTTCTTCGGGATACTCAATTCTTGTACCAACTATATTTTGGGTTGTATGGAAAGCGGGGATAGTCTTGAGGAAGCGATCCAAAAGGGCCAGGCAATTGGGATCACTGAGACCGATCCAAGCGCCGATATTGATGGCTGGGATGCCGCCATCAAGGTGGCAGCCTTGTCTTCGGTGATCCTCGATAAACCCTTAACCCCTGAGCAGGTGAATCCAACCGGGATCAGGGGGTTAACCAAAGCCGACCTGGCAGAAGCCTCGCAGCAAGGTAAACGGTGGAAATTGGTTTGCCGGGCTCGGTTGACGGAGGACGGCGTAGAAACGCAGGTAGCCCCCGAATTGGTAGCCTCAGACTCCCCCCTATATGCCATCAACGGGACCAGTTCTTTTATCCAGTTTGAAAGTGATGTGTTACCTGGATTAGGGATCGTGGAAACCAACCCCGGACCTGAAACCACCGCTTACGGCCTTTTGGCCGATCTGATCAATGCCATGCGGAATCAATAAACATGGGCGCCGCCTTTTTAGTAGCAACGCATAAGGAATTTAGCGGTTTGACCGCTTCGACCGGCATCCGAACCGAATGGATCGACCTGATAAGCTGGTGCGGTCCACAGGAGCTATGCCCCTCGACAGGGACAACCATACCAACGCTTGTTTTACCCGCCACCGAAGGCACCGACCATATCCTTTTAGACCTAACCTTACACCTTCTGCTTCAAGAAACCTGCCAACTGGCTGCATTCGGCTGTGCGGATGAGACAGGCAGTGCGTGGGTGGTGTTCGCATCGGCGGCTGGTTTGGGAAGGTACAACCTTTTACCAACGAACAGCCTGACGGGTTTATTGGTAATTCCCTCTCCTTACCCAAACTTGACCGACCGGTTGAACATCTTAGATGCCGGTTTTTGCGAGGTTGACCAGGTTATCCCTGATAGGGATAAGGATGAATTCAGCGGAACTTTCTCACAGGCAAAATGGAAAAAGTCAAGCGGCGGCGGAGCGGCGGGAATGATCCAACAAGCTGCCCAAGTTAATCGCAGTCTGATCATCGGCCGGCAAGGATGTACCCGGTTTTTAACCTTTTGGGAAAAGGCTTAGGTAATGACAACCTCCGTTTATCTTGGGCTGGGTACAAATCTGGGAGACCGGAACGCCAACCTGAAAGCAGCCATCCAATCGATAACCGCCGGATCACAACTCCTGTCGTGTTCACCGGTCTATCAAACAAAACCTTGGGGATATTCCGATCAACCCGATTTCTATAACCAGGTGATCAAAGTTCAAACCAGTCTTACCCCGTTGGATCTTTTAGAGAATGTAAAAAGTATCGAACTAGCCATAGGCCGGCAACCGTCCTTTCGATACGGCCCGCGGCTGATCGATATCGACATCCTATTATTCGGCACGGTAATCCTGGATACGCCTTCGCTTTCCATCCCCCACCCCAGACTCATCGAACGCGCTTTTATGCTCATCCCGCTGCTTGAACTTGACCCGGAACTAGTGCATCCCGTAACTGGGGTCCCATTCGCCCAATATCTTGCGAAAATTGATCGTACCGGGACCATCCGGCTACCGGAGGAAGAATGACAACCTCGGCTTTACTGCCCTTTGGCACACGCACATTTATCATGGGGATCATCAACCTTACACCCGACAGCTTCAGCGGGGATGGCTTATTGACCAAGTCGAATTGGGTTGAAGCTGCGGTTAGGCAAGCACAACGCTTCATCGAAGAAGGTGCTGATATCCTGGATATTGGCGGTGAAAGCACCCGACCGGGCGCAGGCATTGTCAGTAAAGAGGAAGAATTACAACGGGTCATCCCGGTGGTTGAGGCGATCCATGCCGCCTTACCGGATGCACTCATCTCTGTGGATACCAGCAAAGCGGTTGTCGCTGAAGGCGGTCTGAAAGCGGGTGCGGCGTGGGTAAACGATGTGTGGGGGCTGCGAGCCGATCCCGACCTGGCCGCGGTGATTGCCCAGTTCCAAGCTCCCGTGGTATTGATGCATAACCGCAGTAAACCAGGTTCCCCCGAATTAGATGCCCGGCTGGGGGGCAGATATATTGGAAGTTCCTATACCAACCTGATCGAAGAAGTAAAAGCTGAGTTGACCGAAAGCATCACATTAGCGCTTCAAGCGGGCATCCCATCAGGGGGAATCATCATCGATCCGGGGATTGGATTCGGGAAAACGGTAGAACAAAACCTGGAATTGGTACGCCGCTTAGGTGAATTTAAGGCATTGGGGTATCCCATATTACTTGGGGTATCACGGAAGTCCTTTATCGGCTATACGCTTGATCTCCCCCCGGCTGAACGACTTGAAGGTACATTGGCGGCTTCAGTGGTGGGCATCACCCAAGGGGCTGATATTATCCGTGTGCACGATGTCGGAGCAATGGTCCGGGCAGCCCGAATGGCCGATGCAATCTTAAGATTCTCGCCACAAATCTGATACAAACTGGAAAAACATCGAGGGGTCAATCAATGATGGTAAATTATAACAACAGACGAAAAATGTGCCATGTCATGAGCATTTTCCCATAAACCTGGAGAATTTTTTCGATGGTGTAATTCTGATAAAACGGAAATTCTTTCCGGTCACGGAAAACTATTCCGATACAACACACCCCCCATTCCATCAATTCAACAACAGAACGCCGCAAGAAATGGAGCTTGAGCCTAAGCTGATCAGGGTGTGTGCGTAATTCCTTATGATGAGTTATGTAAAGAACCGCTTTTTGATAGGATGACTTCCGCTTCTGTTGAGCAAACCATTGAATGCTTTGTTTCCGTGCTGGAATATGGTGCAGGATATACAGATCAGGGTCATAGGATTGGATTGCACCAATTTCACCAGCCCGCATGAGGAAATCCGTATCATCTCCGTAATCTATCTCTTCGCCGACATGCCCAAAATCCTGGGAGAAATATCCGATCTGATCAAATATGGATTTTGGGATGATGACATTCCCGCCATCAAGGCATGTCCCATTTTCCAATATCAACGCTACAACGCCATGATTTACACTAAAATAACTCGGTTTCAGCCATACTGGAG
>DATMYN010000239.1:0-3156 GCA_035560875.1 Longilinea sp.
GTATGCAGGTTTTCTACTGGTAATCGACTTATTAATCTGGCATAATAGTATTGGGAGGGCATTACCATGTATTGTATGAATTGCGGTACACAAAATACGGAAGGCGCCCGTTTTTGCGCAAGCTGCGGGCAGTCATTACAAATAACCGACACCAACCCATATTATCCACAACCAGCAGCATCCTCTTCATTAAATAATTTGCCTTGGAAATGGATTGCCATTGCAGGCGGCGGGTTAGTGGTATTGGCCGGAATTATTGTTTTGATCGTTGTTCTTGTGAATGGCGGCTTCGGTGCCGGTCAGCTTACCCGCTGCGATTGGTATCAACCGGACCAACAAATGTACCTTACCTTCAATCGGGATGGAACAATTGTCACCCATGATTCATATAGCACTAGTCCATCAAATTTTAACTATGTTCTTGAGGATCCCGACATCCTGATAATTATCTCGCCTGAATTGAATTATGGTGAATTTTCGTATAGATATGTGATCGATAATGACACCTTGATACTCTATGACCTCTCTGGGTCTTCGACAACTCAAACGTATTTCGTATGCCAGGATTATATCGAGCCTGAGCAGCGAGAAAAATGATCGTTTCCGTAGAGATAAAAAAAACGCACCTCGTTGGTGCGTTTTTTTATATCCAAAATCCCGCCTGAATGAATTATTTAACCTTCACTGCCTTTTTATCGCCGGCTCGGATGATGATCTTGACAAGTTCCGCTGCGATTGAAGGCACAATCATTAACGGCAGTATCTCCAACCACATATCCCAAGTGATCGGCTGGGTTCGGAAAATGGGATTCAAGAAGGGAATGTAGATCACAGCGAGGAGTAGTACAAAAGACAATAATACAGCTCTATTCATCCATTTGTTCTTGAACACACCGATCTTTAAGACGGGATACCGTTCGGATCGGGCTGTGAACGCCCGCAGAAGCTCGGAGAAAGCCAGGGTGGCAAACGCCAAGGTTGAAGCAACATCCGGATTACCGGAACGGGATCCGATCCAATAGGCAGTTAATGTTGCGCTGGTGATGGCGATCGTTTGGATAAGAACACCAATTTGCATGAATTTATTGATGATAGGTTCGCTTTTCGGTCGCGGCGCCTGTTCCATGATATCGGGGTCACCTTTTTCAGTCCCTAATGCCAGGGCAGGGGCACCATCGGTTACCAAATTCAACCACAACAATTGGATCGGCCAAAGCGGCGAGATCAACCCTTCCGCAGTTGCCTCGGGGAATAGAAAACGACCAAAGGCAGTCGGGATGAAGATGGTTAGGATCTCAGCCATGTTGCACGAAACAAGGTAATAAACGAATTTACGGATATTACTGTAGATCACCCGTCCTTGCTCGACGGCAGAAACGATGCTGGCGTAATTATCATCGGTCAGCACCATGTCGGCGGTCTCTTTTGCTACATCGGTGCCGGTAATGCCCATGGCCACCCCAATATCGGCGCGTTTGATCGCCGGAGCATCATTCACACCGTCGCCTGTCATCGCCACTACCTGATTATTTGCGCGGAGAGCATCCACGATGCGCATTTTATGCTCAGGTGAGACCCGGGCAAAGACATCGGTTACCATTACTTCTTTTTCAAGTTGCCGGTCGTCGATTTCATTCATTTCAGCACCGGTCATGACCTTGTGACCGGATTGAAGTAAACCGATCGATTCAGCGATCGCTTTGGCGGTGTTTGGAAAATCTCCGGTTATCATAACCGTGCGGATCCCCGCATTCTTTGCCAAAAGTAAGGCCGGTTTTACCGCTTCCCGCGGCGGATCGATCATTCCGATCAAACCGACGAAGACCATGTCTTTTTCTAATTCTTGGTGATCCAATTCTCCCGGAAGAGCTTTAACAACCCGGTAAGCAACCCCTAATACCCGCAGCGCCTGGCTGGTAAGGGTATCGTTGGCAGCTAAAATCGTTTTACGGGCTGCCTCATCCAATGGATGATGGTTCTTGTCATCCATTGCCTGGTAACGGTTGCACAAATTTAGAACAACATCAGGCGCACCTTTAAGAGTAACGGTGAACCATTCGCGGCGGGCATCATCATAGAATGGAGAAAGGTCCTGCGGATCAGGTTGCTTGATGGCATGGATAGTGACCATGCGCTTGCGTACGGAGTCAAAGGGGATCTCATTTTCACGTGGATAAGCAATGTTAAGGTCATCCAATAACGCCCCGGCTTTGGCGGCAGCCACGATGATCGAACCTTCTGTGGGGTCGCCGATGATCCTGTAGGATATTTCACCCTCATTCTCAATGCGCTCTAATTGGGAATCGTTGTTGATCGCCCCGACCCACAAGGCTGTTCGCACAGCCGGGAAATTATCCAGGTTAATGACGTTATCGTTTTGGCGAAATTCGCCTTCCGGTTTATAACCGGTCCCGGTTACTTCCACAAATTGACCATCCACCCATATACGAGTAACGGTCATCGCATTTTGGGTTAAGGTACCGGTTTTATCGGAGCAGATAACGGTAGCCGAGCCTAGTGTCTCAACGGAGGATAATCGCCGGATGAGGGCGTGCCGGTTTACCATTTCGCGCATTCCCAGCGCCAGGCTGATGGTTACAATGGCAGGAAGGCCTTCCGGTACGGCTGCAATCGCCAGACTTACCGCTACCATGAACATCTCCAACGGGCTGCCGCCTTGTACTAAACCGGCGACAAACACTATCGCACAAACAACCAATGAAGCCCAGCCTAACGTTTTTCCTAGCTGATCCAGGCGGCGCTGCAAGGGGGTCTGCTCATTCTCCACAGCTTGCAGCATGGTTGCGATCAGACCTAACTGAGTGTGCATTCCGGTTGAAATGACCACTCCGCGCCCGCGGCCATAGGAAACCACCGTACCCATAAAGGCTGTATTCTTGCGATCTCCCAAGGGAATATCTTCAGCCAGAACATCCCCGGCATTCTTTTGGACCGGAACCGATTCGCCGGTGAGGGCGGCTTCTTCCACCCGCAGGTTGACCGCATCGACCAGCCTGACATCGGCAGGTATGTAATTTCCGGCTTCCAAGAATACGATATCACCCGGCACAAGCAAACGGGCTGGTACCGAAATTCGGCGTCCGTCACGCAGGGTTTGCGCCTCTGGTGCGGCTAATTTTTTTAACGCCGCTAATG
>DATMYN010000240.1:0-2613 GCA_035560875.1 Longilinea sp.
AAATTTGGCATTTCAACACCGCATGCAACCCCCGCCTCCAGCACTTGTTCATACATATCATGGACTTCGTGTGGCGAGTGAAGAACGTGGCCTTCAAACATGCGGCGCATTGGTTCAAGCCGGTATAGAAGACTTGTAAAAGGGAGTAAGATAAAAAGCGGCAAATAATAAAAACAGGTGGGTATGATCTTTGCCGGATCTACATTTTTAATCCGGCAAACTTTAAATCCTTCGCGCATAGCCAGATACATTTGGCGTAATCCTTGCCTTTCGGAGGCAAAGCGATCATACGAACCGGCCTGCATATATGCGCCGACATTGGCAGCGGCCCACACATAATGGGAGAGTAAGTATGCGCTGATATTTGAGTGAATGCGGGGATTCATCCCTGCTTTCTTCAATTCGGTAAAAAACCGCTTTACCCTCTGAGAATGCTGCCCATTGACTTCTCCAATTACGGTTTCTGTAAAGGGTGTACCAAAAATTACCGTATGGATGCCGTTTTCGTCCCGACCACCACCGGCTTTAAATGGATAACCCAAGTAGTATTGTGAGGGCTTCAGCACTGCGGCAATCTCGTCCAATCCTTTCCAAAGGTTGCAGAAGAAAAGGATATCGGTCTTCCCAGCGATCGGTTTCAGTAATGGTAAGATCGATCCGATTTGATTGGAGTTCACGCATACCATCGCTAAATCAAAATTGTCGTCAGGGTAAACCGAATCTATTACAGGCGGACGATAGATCAGGTGAATTTCGGTGCTTTTCAACCGGCGGGTATCCAGGCAATCCAAGGGGATCCCATGTAGACGAGTTGAATCAATTTTATTTTTACGGAGTAGGAGGGTTACATCATTCCCTGCCAGAGAAAGCTGCCAGGCATATGTAACCCCAATTACCCCTGCACCGATGATGACTATTTTCATGATATCCCTTGGAAAAGGACTAGTAAATTAGATCGTATCTTCGCGCTCGATGGTCCCTTGTTGAGCCCGCCGTTTTGCCCTGTACAAGCGGCTGTCGGCCCGGTGAATGAATCCCAGCGTGTCCAATTCATCGTGCCATGTTGCTACCCCAACCGCCAGGGTGATGCTGGTGTCACCTTTGTTATCCGGCAATTGGATGCGAGGTTCCTGAACCATGTTCATCATCCTACGCACCACCTGCCAGGCTTCTTCGCGTTCTGTTTCAGGCATAATGACCACAAATTCATCCCCCCCATAACGGGCTACAAAATCTGTTTCACGCACACCTGCTCTCAGCAGCCGGGCAGTTATTTGCAGCACTTGGTCCCCAAAAAGATGTCCATAACTGTCGTTAAACCGCTTGAAGTGGTTCACATCCAACATGGCTAACGCCAATGCCCGTCCATATCGCTTAGAACGGCGGATCTCTTCTTCGATCCGCTGATCAAAAGCACGCCGGTTGGGTAAATTGGTGAGCCCATCAGTAAAGGCTTGCTGGCGGACTCGCTCATGCAAACGGGCATTTTCGATGCTGATGGCGGCTTGATCGGCCAGCATTCTTAAGGCGTTCAACCCTGGTTCATTGAAGATCCGCGGCGTTCGAAAAGCCACTGTCATAACACCCACTACCTGGTTCACAATACACAATGGGATCCCTAATATGGCCCCGGACCAGTAATCCGGCCGGTCAACGAACAAGGGATGGGTGGACATATCCTCTACCGCGATCATTTTTCCACTGCGGGCGACCGAATTGGTCAAGCCGTTCTCGCGGGGTATGGCCCAAGGTGACCCGATGCGTCCATCCTGCCAGCGGGATGCCTCATAGGTCAACTCAGTTCCGTCATAGCGGAATATGTGAGCGTTTTGAGCCTCTTCTTCCATACTTAAGACACTGCGCAGGATGGCATCCAGCACATCCTTCAATTCCAAACTGGCGGTCAAACTTAAACCGGTCTGATAGATGGCTTCCAATTCCCGACTCCGTTGTTGGGAGTTCTCATACAATTCAGCTTTGTTGATCATGATCTCAGCTTGTTTCAATAACGTATTGACCGCCGCCAATTCATTTCCGGAAAAAGTTCTATTCGTTCTATCGACAACACATAAAAGGAGGTCTGATTGGTCAAAGGTCTGGTGCAGCGGAAGTAGTAATAATGTTTCCACGCCCAGCTTGAGTAAAAACTCGCGAATATCAGTTTCTATATCCGGCGAATTTAACCGGTTCTGATACATACTCCCCTGCTTACGTATTTTTTGGATGATCGGTAAATTGCACAACCCCGACAATAAATGGTCACGTCCATTCCATATAGGACTAAAGCATTTTTGCCAGATACCAACCGAATCGGTATGCGGATTAAAACGCAGCAATACGACAGCCGTGCATTGAAGATATGTCTGGAATTGTTTTGTTATTTGATACGTTACCTGATCGGATTCAAGTTCAGAAGAGATGGCGGCTATGGCTAATGCCAGGTCTTCATCAGGCAGTAAAATGGCCGTATCTATGGTGGAATTATTTTGGTCGCTTAGCTGAAGAACATGTTCAACAAAGGCAGACAGATGGGCAATATCCTGAGGCGTGGCTTTCCCCTCTTGTACTGTGTGGAGACATTTGGTGATCTGCTCGCGGTTGATTTCCATATAC
>DATMYN010000241.1:0-4055 GCA_035560875.1 Longilinea sp.
AAATTCCTCATCCTCCCCTGGTATAATTACCAGTTGCCCTTATTCCGTTCTAAATATCAAGGATGCTTATGTCTCAAAATGTAATCCGGGTGGTTGGCGCCCGTGAACACAACTTAAAAAATATCTCCGTCGAGATCCCGCGCGAAAAATTAGTGGTCATCACGGGTTTGTCCGGTTCGGGGAAATCCTCCTTAGCGTTCGATACCATCTTTGCTGAAGGTCAGCGTCGGTATGTAGAATCGTTATCCTCGTATGCCCGCCAGTTTTTAGGCCAAATGCAGAAACCGGATGTCGATTATATTGATGGATTATCCCCGGCTGTATCTATCGACCAAAAGGCTACTTCTCACAACCCGCGCTCAACGGTCGGAACGGTAACCGAGATCTATGATTACATGCGTCTTCTATTTGCCCGGGTTGGCATTCCTCATTGTCCGGTCTGCGGACGTGAGGTTGTTAAGCAGTCCGCCCAAGAAGTGGTGGATGCCGTTGAGACCTTACCCCAAGACACGAAGATATTGGTACTGGCTCCGGTCGTGCGTGCCCGAAAAGGCACCTACCAGGCTGTTTTCGAAGAGGTCCGCAAAGCTGGTTTCTTGCGCGCCCGGGTGGATGGACAGGTTTACTCCTTGGATGAAGAGATCAACCTCGACCGCTACAAGATCCACACCATCGAAGCGGTGGTGGACCGGTTGGTGATCGACCATGCTGAAGATACCAAAGAAGCCGGGCAGTTCCGCAGCCGGCTTACCGATTCGATCGAAACTGCCCTAAAAGTTGGCGAAGGCTACCTCACCATTCAGAACCTATCTGTTGAACCTCCTGTGGATTTGCAGTATTCGGAACATTTGGCTTGTCCGGAACACGGCGTAAGCCTGGCTGAGATCGAACCACGCACTTTTTCATTCAATACTCCCCACGGCGCCTGTCCGGATTGCCAGGGCTTGGGTTCACGTTTGGAAATTGACCCAGACTTGCTGATGCCGGATAAAGAACGTTCCTTCAACGATGGGGCAATCATTGCCTTGGAGTGGAATGGACCGCGTGAGCAGGGGGGCTATTACTGGCAGATGGTCGAAGGAGTTGCCAAGGATTTCAATATTGATTTGGATCTTCCGGTCAATGCTATCCCGGAGGAAAAGGTTAACCTGATCTTATACGGTACCGGTAACCATGAAGTGGTCATCACCATGCATGGACGGAATGAACGCCAAACCACCTTCCAGACCCCCTTTGAAGGGGTTATCCCCAACCTCATGCGCCGTTGGCGTGAAACCAACTCGGATTACATTCGCAACCGCATCGGCGAATTCATGAGCGATAAACCCTGCCCGACCTGTAATGGCGACCGCTTACGTAAAGAAGCCATGGCTGTGACGGTGGATGATCACAACATCGTCGAGGTCACCGATTGGCCGGTTGTCCGCAGTTTGGATTGGGCGAAACAACTCTACAACCCGGAATCTCCGCTGACAAACCGCCAGCGGGCCATCTCTGACCGCATCCTCAAAGAGATCATTAACCGCCTCGGATTCTTGGTGGATGTAGGTTTGGATTACCTTACCTTACGCCGTTCCGCCGGTTCGCTTTCCGGTGGTGAAGCCCAGCGCATCCGCTTGGCAACCCAGATCGGTTCGCGCTTGATGGGCGTCTTATATGTCTTGGATGAACCTTCCATCGGTTTGCATTCGCGTGATAACGCCCGTTTGTTGGCTACATTGATGCACCTGCGCGACTTGGGTAATACGGTGCTGGTGGTGGAGCACGATGAAGAAACGATCGCAGCCGCAGATTGGATCCTTGACCTTGGCCCCGGGGCAGGCGAGCACGGCGGTGAGGTGGTGGCTGAAGGGACTGTCGAGCAGATCCTGGCAAACCCGAACTCTCTTACCGGGGCATATATGTCGCGCCGTCTACAGGTGCCCATGCCCAAAGAACGCCGGAAAGGCAATGGAAAGTGGCTGCGTGTAGTCAATGCAACAACCAACAACCTCAAGAACCTCACCGTGGAATTCCCGTTAGGTCGCTTTGTTTGCATTACCGGGGTTTCTGGTTCCGGCAAATCCAGCCTGATGGTGGATGTACTTTACAATGCCTTGGCGAAAGAGTTGAATGGGGCGCATACGACCCCGGGACACTACGACCGCATTGAAGGGCTTGAACACCTGGATAAGATCATCAACATCGACCAGTCACCGATCGGCCGCACACCCCGGTCAAACCCGGGTACCTATACCGGCATGTTCGATGAGATCCGCAGTTTGTTCGTTGAACTTCCCGAAAGCAAGATGCGCGGATACAAAGCCGGGCGGTTCTCATTCAATGTGCACGGCGGCCGCTGTGAGGCTTGCCAGGGTCAGGGTCAATTACGCATTGAAATGCAGTTCCTGCCTGATATCTATGTACCTTGCGACGTGTGCCATGGAGCGCGCTTCAACCGGGAGACCTTACAGGTCCATTTTAAAGGTCTCTCTATCGCGGATGTATTGGATACCACTGTCGAGCAGGGTATCGAGTTGTTCGGCGCCTTCCCATCGATCGTCAACAAGCTCAACACACTCAATGATGTAGGCTTGGGCTATATCCGTATCGGCCAGCCAGGCACCACACTATCCGGTGGTGAAGCACAGCGGGTCAAATTAGCCAAAGAGCTCAGCCGGCGGGCAACCGGACGAACGATTTATGTTCTCGATGAACCTTCGGTCGGTTTGCATGCCGCCGATGTGCATAAGCTGATCGAAGTCCTCCAGCGTCTGGTGGAAACCGGTAACTCGGTACTGATCATTGAACACAATATGGATATCATCAAGGTTGCTGATTACGTCATTGACCTTGGGCCGGAAGGGGGTGACCGGGGCGGCGAATTGGTAGCTTGCGGCACCCCCGAAGAGATCTGTAAAGTCCCGGCATCCTATACTGGTCAGTATTTACACAAATATCTGGAAGAGAATCATAAATAAGCTGTAAAAAAACCCCTGAAAGTATTGAGATTTTCAGGGGTTTTAGGTATCAATTTACCGTGAGTAAGGTTAATAGCCTCGTCCTACACCGACATAGGTAAAGCCTTGTTTACGCAGAGTTTCCGGGTCCCACAGGTTGCGCCCGTCGATGACGATCGGTTGGCGCATCAGAGTCTTGATCTTGTTGAAATCAAGCTGCTTGAACTCATTCCACTCGGTCGCCAGCACCAAACCATCAGCGCCTTCAGCTACCTGGTAGGGATTTTCACACAGGGTTACTTTTTTCAACTGCTTGGATGCATTTTCCATCGCCTGCGGATCATAAGCCTTTATATGTGCGCCTTCATTCTGCAGCAGGTGGATGATCTCCAGGGCAGGGGCGTCGCGGATATCATCCGTATTGGGTTTGAAGGAGATCCCCAAAATGCCGATTGTTTTATCATCCAGGCTGCCCAGGTTCTTGCGCAGCTTAAAGATCACCTTGCGGCGTTGGTTGCGGTTGATCTCGGTGACGGCTTGGAGAAGCTGTGGTTGAGTGCCGTGCAGTACGGCCATATGGATGAGCGCTTTGACGTCTTTGGGGAAGCAGCTTCCCCCCCAGCCTAAACCGGCATCTAAAAAGGCCGGGCCAATGCGTTTGTCCATGCCCATACCGGTGGCTACCTCACGCACATCCGCTCCCAACTCCTCGCACATATTGGCGATCTCATTGACAAAGGAGATGCGGGTTGCCAGAAAGGCATTGGAAGCATATTTGATCATCTCCGCCGTGCGTAAGTCGGTGATCAGCACCGGACAGCGCAGCGGGTTATACAGGGTGGCCACCTGGCTGGCAGCTTCACGCTCGGTGCAGCCAAGGACAACCCGGTCGGGCATCATAAAGTCATTGATCGCCGAGCCTTCGCGCAGGAATTCCGGGTTGGAGACCACGTGGAAATCCAACGCTTTGCCATCCCGCCGTTTACGGATCACATCGGCTACCCAATCGCCGGTCCCAACCGGTACGGTAGATTTATTGACTACGATGATCGGCCAGTCAACAAGCTCGGCAATCGCTTCTGAAGCGGCGCGTACATATTGCAAGTCCGCTTCACC
>DATMYN010000242.1:0-2870 GCA_035560875.1 Longilinea sp.
AAATAATAGTAATAAGAGATGGATCAAACGGGAACGTTGAAGGATTTGTCCCTGCATGCCGGTTCCGAGGTTATGCTTTATCAAACGGTTGCGTAAGTTTCAATGATCGATTGGAGTTCATC
Organism: Longilinea sp.; assembly: GCA_035560875.1. Lineage (GTDB taxonomy): Bacteria > Chloroflexota > Anaerolineae > Anaerolineales > Anaerolineaceae > DATMYN01. The sequence goes on from DATMYN010000242.1 coordinate 123, forward strand.
GAAACCGATAGGTTTTGTGTAATAGGCTACTGCGCCGGCTTCGCGCGCTTCTCTTTCTTCGCGCCCATCCCGTTCGGCGGATAAAACAATGATTGGGATGGTCTTTCCGATAGCAGAGGTATGCGCATTTTGAATGAATTGAATGCCATTCATCTCTGCCATTTGCATATCAACAATGATCATCTGAGGTGGCTGCATTTCCAGCACAATTAACGCTTCAATCGGGGATGCAATGGCAACCACCTCATGCCCTAGTATGGTTGCCACACGGGTCATTAGCTGTAAGGTTAACAAATCGTCGTCAACAAAAAGAACTTGCGCCATTACATCCCTTAGTTAAAAAATGACGAATTCATTATCATATCCTCTCCTCTCTATGGAAAGGAGAGGATATGAAATCGTGATTAATTATAAACCGTAAATTTCGCCGAACTTTGTTTCAAGATAGCGAATATAAGGATTCGGATCGATCTTCGATCCGGTTACACGTTGAACCATTTCTTGCGGTTCATATTTTGCGCCGTATTGGTGGATGTTCTTGCGCAGCCAATCCAATAAATGGTTGAACTCACCCTTACTGATTTGATCATCCAGACGAGGGATATCCTTGTTGATCTTTTCCCATAATTGGGCTGAGATCAAGTTACCCAAAGCATAGGTTGGGAAGTAACCGATCATACCGCCCGACCAATGTACATCCTGCAGTACGCCCAAAGAATCGTTGGGGGGAACCACGCCGAGATATTCTTTCATCTTGGTATTCCAGGCATCCGGCAGATCCTTGACTTTCAAAGAACCTTCCATCAGGGCAATTTCCAGTTCAAGGCGCAGCATGACATGCATGTTGTAGGTAGCTTCGTCGGCTTCCACACGGATCAGGCTGGGTTGAACCTTATTGATACCTTTGTAGAAAGCATCCATGCTGACATTCCCGATTTGGGTTGGGAAAATTGCCTGGAGACGCGGGTAGAAGAATTTCCAGAAGGCTTTTGACCGGCCGACCAGGTTTTCCCACATGCGGGATTGCGATTCGTGCAGTGCCATGGAAGCCCCGGTTGCCAGGGGAGTGTAGGAATATTTACGGTCGATGCCTTGCTCATACATGGCGTGTCCGCCTTCATGCATAGTGCTGAAGAGGGAGGATTCGGCTCTATCTTCGTGTACATGGGTTGTGATGCGTACATCACCGATCCCAAAGGACTGAGTAAAAGGATGAACGGATTTATCTTGCCGGCCGCGGTCCCAATCATACCCAAAGCGGGTGATCACATCCACACCGAAATCCCATTGTCCTTTTTCAGGGAACTTAGTGTGTAAGAAGCTGTCATCAACCTGGGGTTTGGCAGCAATGGCTTTAAGCAAGGCTACCTGACGGGGGCGAAGTGCATCGAAGATAGCCTTCACCTCAGCCGTTTTCATTCCGGGTTCAAAATCATCCAGTAATGGATCGTATACGTGGGTATACGGGGTAAAGAAAGAGGCGTACTGGCGGCGCAGCTCGACGATCTTCTCTAGATGCGGACGGAAATGTTTGAAGTTGTTTTCGTGTTTGGCTTTTTCCCAGGCGCTTTGGCCGAGAGTTGTAGCCATTGCCCATTCTTCAACCCATTCTCCACTGATCTTGGTATTCTTATGGTAATCGCGTAAAGCCACTTTGATGATGCGATACTCATCGGAATCGGGTTTCAAGGTTTTCTGATAGCTTTCAAGATCGCCGAGAAGCTTTCCGTACTCCTCAGAAGTTCCTTTTTCATGGGCAATGCTGGCCAGTGTAGATAGGGCGTGACCGCGGTCTTCAGCTCCACCAGGGGGTAGGTTGACCTGTTGGTCCCAGCCCAAAACGGCCATTGACATTCCGATACCGGCTAATTCGGCCAGTTTTGTTTTTAGTTGCTTAAATTTTTCTTCCATTTATTTATTCCCTGTTTGAAAGAACTGTTTTATGCGACTTTCCAGCGCAGCGCTTCACCATTCAGCGCTGCCAGGACTTCATTAGAAATATCGAACGCAGCCCGGGATTGAGCTTCTACCGTTTGGGCGCCGATATGGGGTGTGCAAACAACTTTCGGATGGCTCACCAGGGGGATCTCTCCCGGGGGTTCTGTATTGAATACGTCCAATCCGGCGCCACCGATTTGACCTGATTCTAGCCCGGCTAATAAGGCGTCTTCGTTGACAACACCACCACGGGCAGCATCCACAATCAAAGCGCCTTTTTTCATTTTACTGATGGCTTCGGCGTTGATCAGGTCTTTTGTGCCGGCAGTGAGCGGAAGATGCAAGGTGAAGATATCGGCTTGTTTTAGCAGTTCATCCCAAGTTGCCGGCTCAGCACCCCGGTTTTTAATTTCTTCTGCACTTAAATTCGGATCAAAAGCAATGATCTTCATGTCAAAAGCAGATGCACGTTTTGCCACAGCCTGACCGATCCGTCCAAATCCGATCACGCCTAAGGTCTTTTGGCATAACTCGCTGCCTTCCAATTCTTTCTTGATCCATTTCCCGGCCTTCATGGTGGCATCGGCACGCGCTACTTCACGCACAAGGGAGAGCATCAAAGCCATGGCTAATTCTGCCACAGCAATGGTGGTAGCCAGAGGAGAATTGACAACGGTTACATTATGTTCGCGGGCTGCGTTGAGGTCGATGTTATCCACACCAACTCCGGCGCGGCCGGCTACCTTCAGTTTTTTGGCGGCTGCAAAAACAGCCGGAGTAACTTTGGTGCGTCCGCGAACAATGATGGCA
>DATMYN010000243.1:0-4263 GCA_035560875.1 Longilinea sp.
ACAATGTCCTTTGCCCCAGCTTTCAATTCTTGTAGGTTGGCGTCGAATGGCAGTCAAGCATGGATCACACAAATTATACTTTTGCCTTTCGAACCAACATACCATTAAAAATCTACGACTGGCAACCCCCATGTGTAAAAAAAAACTGCCCGAACGTTCGGGCAGTTTTTTTTTACAAATCCAGCTAAGTCTTACTTATTTCCACGGCTGTTCAATACACCAACACCGCTAATACTCTGGGTGATATCGGGAGTACCGTAATACTCAACCGATCCGGCGCCTGAGATGCCGACGTTCAATGTATCGGTTACCCAGACAGAAGCATTACCGGCACCGCTCACGTTCACATTGGCAACCGAGGCTTGCAGATCGTGGGCATTGTAATTGCCGAAACCGCTAAGTTCTAATTCTTCTTCGTTCACTGTGCCATTGATGCTGATGTTGCCGGCTCCCGGAAGGGATACGGTGATCGTGGTGGCTGTCAGCGTGCCGATATCAATGTTCCCGGCACCGCTCAATCGGATGGTGACATCGTCCGCGGTTAGTTCATCCATGGAGATATTGCCAGCGCCGGACAATTCGATGTCGTGCAGATCAGTGACCGTCAAGGTATACGTGATCATGCGGGTTGGGGTAACCATATTATCCGCCCCATCATCAAAGCCGATCACTAAGGTAGAGCCTTCCATCTCGGTGGTGATATGGGAAATAATATTATCTTCAGCTTCGACAACCAAGGATTCACTGTCGCCTTGGACGATGGTCAATTGACCTACCGAAGTGAATTGAACGGCTTCTACATTTGAAACCGACCGGTTTTCTTCTACTAATGTTCCTGAGCCTGTTGTCATATAAATGGTGCAACCGGAAAGGGCAATGGTGAAGATCAATAAAATCGCGATCAAAGATTTTTTCATCGTACGTCCTCCAAATCGAGTATTTCCAAAATTATGGTGATCTATCAGTATATACGCTAAAACATTCAGCGGGTTGCGTACATTTACTCCACGTAACGCCATACTGCAACCCCTTGTTTTGGTTCGGGGAGTTGAAGATACCCATGCTTACATTGTATCGTTATCCCGCTAATGATATCGGTAAAAACCATCCCATCCAGCAGATCCGCATCAGAGGAGGTAATCTTAAGCTTATCACCGGAATGCAACGTGCGGAGCGCCTGAATGATCCAACGTTCTGCGTGGGACTCACGTAAGAAAACCAAAGAGTTTTTTTCTACAGACAAAACCTTGAACCCACCGGTTTGCAGTGCTGGGGATGACTTGCGGAGTTGTGCCATTTTCTGATAGAAAGAGCGCAGGTCATGGTCCCATTGTGCCTGATCCCATGGCATGCAGTCCCGCGCCCCTAAACCCGGCACATCCTTAAGCCCAACCTCATCCCCGTAATAGATCCCCGGCAGGCCGGGGAAGGTGAATTGGACCGCGACGGCTAACCGAATCCACTGAGGATCAAACCCAAGCCGATCGATGAGCCGGGCGATATCGTGGCTGCCGAGGAGGTTATACTGCTGTAAAGCCACCTGCCAGGGAACTGCCGCCAAATGGTTTTTCCAGGCTGAAACCAGAGTAGTGGTTGGGTAAGGTTTTGGGTCGATGATGGGCTCTGATAAATTCCAGCTTTGATAGTGAGCCCCTGACAACCAGTTGATCAGCGGAAACGTGAACCCGCTGTAATTCATCACACCATCCCACATATCCCCTTGCAGTTGATCGGTGGCATCGAAGAAGTTTTCCCCCAGGATATAGGCGGAAGAATTGGCGGATTTTATCGCCTTGCGCATCTCACGCCCGATTTCTCGGTTCATCTGGAAATCACCCTGACGGGCCATCATATTACCCACATCCACACGGTAACCATCAACCAAGTAAGGCGGTGACAGCCAATATTTGACCACTGCATCCGGATTGGTGAACATCCGCCGGCGGAGTTCAAGCGATGTGTAATTTAGTTTGGGAAGGTTTTTGTGTCCCAACCAGCTTACATAACCTTCTGGATGGTTATCAAAAGTATAGAATCCGGCTTCGGGACTTACCGGGTCTTTTTGAGCAGACAGGAACCATTGATGGTAACGGCTGGTGTGATTGGGGGTGATATCCAGTAATAGACGCATATCCCGTGCGTGCAGGGCTGCTGAGAGATCCCTGAGGGCAACATTACCGCCAAAGTGGTCGTCTACCTGATAGAAATCATTGATGTCATATTTATGGTTTGAAAAAGAAGAAAATATCGGATTTAGAAAAAGACAATTAACACCCAGGTCCTGAAGGTAATCCAGGTTATTCTGAATACCAACCAAATCACCGCCGAAAAAATTGAGCCCGTTGCAGTCTTCCACGGCAGGCAGGCTTCCCCATGGGAAGGTCTTCGGTTTGAAACCACGGTATTCGTAATCCATTGGCTTGGGGTCATTGGCTGGGTTGCCGTTGGCGAAGGTGTCTGGAAAAATTTGATATAGCACCCGGTCCAGTAACCAGACCGGTTGTGCATAACCGATCAATGAACGGAAATCAAGCTGGTCTAAAGGTTCCGGCCGTTGTAGGCCGGCTGCATTGAGCCATAAAAATCCATCTGCGCTGTCGATCAAGAAACGGTAGTGGAGGACAGGCTCGGTGGCGTTTACAGTGATCTGCCACCAGGTGTTTATCCGCGTTTCACCGGTGATCTCCATCGGTAAAAATTGCTGTTCTCCATCGGGTTCGATGCGCAGAAAAATCCTGCGGACGGGGGCTGAAGAACTCACCCTTAATCGCAGGGTAACTGCTTCCCCCAATCTTGGTTGGGATGGCTGGAAGTAACGGGATGAACCGTCGTGATGCAGGGATTGTGACCAGACCGGGATGGGTTCTTCCATGAATTTTATTGATGGATAATGAGGATGAATTCTGCTTTCCGCTGCCCGGCGATATCTTTTACATCGCCCAAACGACCCCGCAAGATCAGTTCGCTGGGCAAGGTCAAGTCCATCGCCAGGGTAACATTCGTACTGCTACCAAAAGCCTTCATCACTTCGTCCAGAACAGTTACCAGTCGATAGGGAGTATCCATTAGTACGATGGAGGTCTTTTGATAGCGTAAGGCATTCAAACGCTGGCGGCGTTGATCGGATTTGGGGGGTAAGAAGCCGGCAAAATAATAGCTGTCCAACTTTGTATCCACCACGGAGAGGGCGGCCATCAAGGAGGATGCACCCGGTACCGGAGAAACGGTTACACCGATCTCACTGGCTGCCCGGATCAAGGCTGCACCGGGGTCGGCAAACAAGGGTGTACCGCAGTCGGAAATCAACGCCATGGAACGACCCTGAATGATCTGCATGGCTAAATCCGAGGCTTTTTCGGCTTCATTGTGTTCGTTGAGCTCGATCAATTCTTTAGCCTGAACGCCGATCTGTTTTAGTATGGTACTGCCCTGACGGCGCTCCTCACAGATCACGGCATCAACTTCTTTGAGAATATCGATCGCCCGCAGGGTGATATCACGCGGATTACCGATGGGAGTGGCGACGATATATAACGTTCCGGGAAGGTTCATAGTGGGTTATTCTCTTTCTGCGCTTTGCGTTGGGTCAAAACGCCTTTTCCGGGAGCAAAAAGATAGGCGATAACAAACACCAAGGTGGCTACCAGTACAATAGCGGATCCCGAAGCAATATTGAGATAGTACGACAGGTAAAGACCGACCACACTCGATAGACCACCTATAATGGCGGCGATGCCCATCATACTAGGTAAACGCCGGGTAAGCAAATAGGCGCTGGCAGCCGGGGTAATTAACATTGCCGCCACCAAACTGATCCCAACGGTTTGGATAGAAACAACGATCGATACGGCCAGGAGGATCAATAACAGATTCCGCAGAAGTTCCGTGGGCATACGTAAGGTTTTGGCCAATACCGGATCAAAGGATAAAACCAAAAATGGACGGTAAAAAACGATCAGGATAAGCAGGATGGTTACCGATAAACCGATGACCAAATATAGGTCTTGAAGGGATACACCCAGGATATTCCCAAACAGGATATGAGTAAGATCGACCGCGTAGCTGCGAATACTGCTAATGAGGGCAATGCCCAGAGCCAGGGCAGCCGCGAAAAGGATGCCTATGGCCGTATCTTCTTTAACCATACTGTTGCGTGAGACAATCCCAATCCCCAAAGCCACTACAATGGCTGCCACCAAGGCACCTAATAATAAATTGCCACCCAGTAAATAGGCGATCGCTATTCCGGGAAGTATGGCATGC
>DATMYN010000244.1:0-3006 GCA_035560875.1 Longilinea sp.
CATTCTCCTTTCGTCAAGTATATAATCATTATAGCAGGTTCAGAAAAAATCAACCATTATCGCCTGGAAATATTTTTGGCGAGTATATTACCCAGGTATTGGATCCCTTGGACCAAAATAATAAGTAAAACCACCGTGGCGACCATGATGCCGGTCTCAAAACGCTGGTACCCATAACGGATGGCAAGGTCGCCCAAACCACCGCCACCGATGGCGCCTGCCATGGCGGAGTAACTGATCAGGCTGATGATGGTCAAAGCCGTCCCCAATATCAAAGAGGGTAATGCTTCGGGGATCATCACCTTGAGGATGATCTGCCAGATCGAACAGCCCATCGCCTGAGCCGCTTCGACCACGCCTCTATCCACCTCGCGCAAAGCGGTTTCAGCCACACGCCCAAAGAAGGGGATGGCGGCTAAAGATAGCGGTACGATGGCTGCCGTTGCACCAATGGTTGTGCCAACCACTGCCCGAGTAAAGGGGATGATAACGACCAACAGAATGATAAAAGGCAGGGACCGGGTGATATTCACAATGAAACCGGTTACCTGATGCAGGGCAGGGACGGGTAATAAACCATTTTTATCGGTTATTACCAGAAGAACCCCAAGCGGCAGTCCAAAGGCAACCGTGAAAAGGGTTGCAATCCCAACCATGTAAAGGGTATCAACACAAGCTTGCCAAAGATTGGGCAGCCAAATCGATAGATCCACTACTGTACCTCCACATACAAGCCCAACTCTGTCAGGTAAGCCAGGGCTTGTTCTACTTGCGCACCGGTCATTTCTACTTGCAGTCGTCCCACGCGTTGACCGGTAATGGTTTGGATGCTGCCCGCCAAGATGTTAATGGTAATGTCAAAATTCCTTACCAGACCGGCTAACACCGGCTGGTCGGCAGCCTGACCAAAAAAAGTGATTGATACGCAGCGAGCTCCGGACGATAATGGGGGTACATCAACTACCGGGAAAAGCGCTTGGGAAATATGACTGCCCGGTTTTGCGATCAGATCATAGACCCTGCCTTGTTCGATGATCCGACCGGCTTGCAGTACGGCGACATGATCACATACCTGTTTGATCACTTCCATCTCATGGGTGATTAGAAGGATGGTAAGCCCAAGTTGACGGTTGAGGTCTTTGAGCAGGGTGAGGATGGCGGTTGTGTTTTGGGGGTCAAGCGCCGAGGTGGCTTCATCGGAGAGCAGTACTTGCGGTTGGGTAGCCAATGCCCGGGCAATGCCTACGCGTTGTTTTTGCCCGCCGGATAGTTGTGCCGGATACGCTTCGGCTTTATCAGCCAGTCCAACCAGCTTTAAAAGGTCCTTTACTCTGTCATTGCGCTCCACTTTTGCCATGCCTGCAACCTCTAACGGAAAAGCAATATTTCCGGCTACGGTACGGGAGGTGAGCAGATTGAAATGTTGAAAGATCATACCGATCTTTTTGCGTGCCTGGCGTAATTCTAATGAAGTCAGCGAGGTCATTTCTTGCCCGGCGACTTTTACGGAACCATAGGTCGGTTGTTCGAGCAGATTGACACAGCGGATGAGGGTGCTTTTTCCAGCCCCGCTGGGGCCAACCACACCGAAGATCTCGCCGGCTCCGACGGTGAGTGTCACGTCGTTCAACGCGCCAATCGTTTGTCCATTGTGGGTGTATTGTTTTGACAAGTTTGAAATTGAGATCATGCACAGAACCTATCTTGTTCACGGTCAGCCAGGGGAGAGATCCTCCCCTGGCTTGGTGAAACGCACCTACCTACCTGTAGGATGGTGTGGAAATAATTAGAAGGCAGGGATCACGGAACCGTTATAGTTATCTTCGATGTACTGGCGTACTTCTGCCGAGTTGAGCAATTGGATGAGGATTTGGATTCCTTCATCGTTTTCATGCCCGGCAGCCACCACCAATACGTTGGCATAGGGATTATTCTCACCGCTTTCAAGTGCCAGGGCGTCCGTTGCCGGGGTTAACCCGCCTTCCAGGGCGTAATTACCGTTGATCACGGAAATGGCGGTATCTTCAAGCGAGCGCACCAGTTGGGCAGCTTCAAGCTCCACAATTTCCAGGTTTCTAGGATTGGCGGTGATATCGGCCACTGTGGCGGCATATCCAACGCCATCCGCCAGCGTGATCAACCCATTGGCTGCCAGCAGGTTCAAGGCCCGGCCGGCGTTGGTGGCATCGTTGGGGATCCCGACAACTGCACCATCGGAGAGTTCATCCAAGGATGTGAGGGTATTGGAGTAGATCCCCAAGGGTTCGATGTGGACGGCAGCCACAGAGACCAGATCGGTGCCGTGCTCAGTATTGAAATCGGTCAGATAGGGGACATGCTGGAAGAAATTGGCATCGATCTCGCCATCAGCCAGAGCTAAATTCGGTTGGACATAATCGGTGAATTCGACGATCTCAATCTCGATCCCTGCTGCTGCAGCAAGATTTTCTTGAACATAGTTCAGTATATCGGCATGGGGTACGGGAGAAGCGCCAACTGTAATATGGATCAATCCGGCGTCGGACGTTCCGGTATCGGATCCGGTTTCCGTAGTGCTTGGGGCGGAGCAGGCACTAAATGCCAACAAAAATACGGTCAATAGAGTGGTAAGGACGAACGGATTTGATTTTTTAGAAACAGATGTGTTAGTACGAACGGATGTACGCATTGCATTACTCCAGGTTTATCTTATGAAATTTGATTGCTGGGATTGAAATGAAAAACGCTGCCAGGATAGTCTGGCAGCGCAATAAGGAAAACGCTTGGGTTATGAACCCACCAGACCATCTGGATTATGTTCAGATGCGATGGGTTTGTTTCGTTTGTCCGTCAATCACCAGCCGGTACGGACTTAGGAGACGATACCCATCGCCTAAGCATCAAGCATACGCACATACCGGTGAGCAGGACAACTGCGGAACTAAACATGCGCCCGATGTTACCTGGGTTGGAGTCGTTTGTCAAGGGGTAGACCCTTGAAAAGTGGTTCATGATTTTATTTTCTAG
>DATMYN010000245.1:0-6797 GCA_035560875.1 Longilinea sp.
CCGGATAACTCCACAATCCTCGTAGAAGATATGAGTTATGATGTTTGCTATGCCGTGAATGAACCCCCCGAAGATTTAGGCGTTACTGCAGCAAGCACCAGCCCAATACCGGGTGCCACAGCAGGGACTGGGGCGATCACCGGATATGTTTACGCCGATGCGAATGCCAACGGTATCATGGATGCGAGTGAGTACGGTGGAGGACCATATGCCATCACGCTGGCTGATATTGGTTGCTCCACTACTTTATCTTCAACTACCACCGACGGTGCCGGCAGTTATGCATTCTTCAGCTTACCCCCCGGTACGTATTGTGTCATTATGCCGTATGCCAGCAGCACGATCCTGCCTGGATATTGGCAAAGGGTTACAGTGGTTGCGAATAACACAACAAGTGCATATTTTGGTATGCAGCCGGTTGCCGGGCCACCACCTCCGCCTACTACAGGCTACTGTGGTGATGGAGCGCTGGACGCCGGATCAGGTGAACAATGCGATCCTCCCAACCTTACGGATTGCACAGCGTCCTGCCAAACGTATACCGGTTATTGTGGAAATGGCATCGTTGACCCAAGTTTGAGTGAACAATGCGATCCGCCGAATACCACCGATTGCACCGCCTCTTGCCAGACGTATGTTGGATATTGCGGGAATAGTATTATTGATACATTCCTTGGTGAACAGTGTGATCCCCCAAATATTACCGATTGCACCGCATCCTGCCAGATCTATGTAGCGGTATGTGGAGATGGGTGGGTGGATTCAGCTAATGGTGAGCAATGCGATCCGCCAAATCCCGATTACTGCACGGCATCCTGCCAACTCTACCTGCCAAACTGCGGTAACTTTTCCCTTGATTACGGCGAGGAATGTGATCCGCCCAATACGACTGATTGCACGGCGCAATGCCAATCTTGGCCATAGATCGATCAAAATAACAGAGGAGATGGGTTATAATCCCATCTCCTCCTGACCATTCTTGAACTTTTTCCAGAACGGTTTGTGTGGAAAATATTGAAAAAATCACTGTTGATACAATTCAATAACGTGGTATAATTTTTGTTTGCATGATTGCACCAAGAACTCCTGATTGTTATTACAGCGCTTGTGGGAAATAATACCCAGGCGCTGGTTACTTGTTAATTTTTCAGGGTACCCATCCGAGGAGGTTTTATTGTGGAAACGAAAAGCTTAGTTGCCCTGCGCATCAACCTAGCATCCCCCGACACGATTAAAAGTTGGTCTTATGGTGAGGTCCTAAAACCCGAAACGATCAATTATCGCCGCCTACGACCGGAAAAGGATGGGCTTTTTTGTGAGGCTATTTTTGGCCCCACACGTGATTATCAATGCTATTGTGGAAAATACAAGAACCCCCGGTATAAGGGCATTATTTGCGATAAATGCGGTGTAGAGGTCACTCGATCCTCTGTCCGCCGTGAACGCATGGGCCACATTGAATTGGCAACCCCGGTGGCGCATATCTGGTATACGCGCCGGGTACCCAGCTATTTGGGTCTACTGCTCGATATCTCCCGCCGCAACCTTGACCGGGTTTTATATTTCGCTCAATACATCGTCACCTATGTGGATACCGATGCACGTCAAAAAGCGCTCAAACGGCTTGAAGATGAGATTTCGGTTTCTGAACGCGAAAAAGCGGAAGAAGTCAATACTCGCATCCTCGAAGTAAAACGAGATCGTGATCGCCGGGTTGCTGAACTTAACCAACAAAAAGCCGATCTTGAATCCCGTTCCGATGAACAGATCGCCTCTCGCCTGGAACCGGTCATGAAAGAGGGACAGACCCTTGAAAAGACTCTCCAAGACAAGGTGAATACCGCTACACGCGGCGAGATCAAATTTAAAGCCGCTAATATTGTCATTGCAGAAGCCGGCTCCACAATCACCCAAGCTCATATCGGTCAGGTGCAAAAGATCGTAAAAGAACGCCTGGAAGAGATCGAGCATGAATATAAAGACCAATTGCTGCGGGATGTTGAGCAGATCAAACTAAGCATCAGCGAAGTTCGGGCTGAATCTGACCTGCGTATGGAAACTCTGCGGAATGAATTGGAAGATCAATCTGCCGATTCCAAGGGTCAGAATTCTCGCATGCGCGATGAACTGTTAGAACTGCGCCCCTTTACCTTTATCAGTGAAGGCCGTTACCGTGAGTTGAAATCACGTTGGGGCCAGGTTTTCCGGGCTGATATGGGCGCTGAAGCATTCTATGATATTCTGCGCCGTCTTGACTTGGAAAAATTATCCGAGGAACTCTGGCACGAAGTCCGCACCTCAAAGAGCAAGCAAAAACGCAAAAAAGCAACGACCCGCTTAAAGGTTGTTGAGGCTTTCCGCCGATCCGGCAACCGTCCGGAATGGATGATATTAACAATCCTTCCGGTAATCCCACCTGATCTTCGCCCAATGGTGCAGTTGGATGGCGGCCGGTTTGCCACCTCTGATTTGAACGACCTGTATCGCCGGGTGATCAACCGCAATAACCGCCTCAAACGGTTGTTGGAGTTGGGTGCACCGGATGTGATCGTTCGTAACGAGAAACGCATGCTGCAAGAAGCCGTCGACTCACTGGTTGATAACTCGCAGCGTGGAAAAGCTCTCTCCCGCCGCGGCCGCCGTGAGTTGAAGTCCCTGAGCGATATGCTTAAGGGTAAAAAAGGCCGCTTCCGCCGCAACTTGCTGGGTAAACGGGTTGATTATTCAGGCCGCTCTGTAATTGTGGTTGGTCCTACCCTTAAACTTTACCAATGCGGTCTGCCAAAATCGATGGCATTGGAACTCTTCCGGCCGTTTGTGATCTCACGTTTGGTCTCACATAATTATGCCGCCAATGTAAAGGGCGCCCGGCGTTTGATCGAACGTAACCGGCCGGAGGTTTGGGAAGTGTTGGATGAAGTGATCAAGGAACGCCCGGTGTTATTAAACCGTGCTCCCACCTTGCACCGCTTGGGTATCCAGGCTTTCGAACCGATCTTGATCGAAGGCAGCGCTATTCAGTTGCATCCGTTGGTTACCACCGCCTTCAACGCAGATTTTGATGGCGACCAGATGGCTGTGCATGTGCCGCTGTCTGAAAAGGCGGTCAATGAAGCCCGCACCCTTATGCTGTCTTCGCGGAACCTGTTGAAACCAGCCGATGGCGAACCTATCATCAGCCCATCCAAAGACATGGTGTTGGGTGTCTACTACCTTACCGTTTCAGATTCACGTCCGCATTTAGGCGATGGACGCATATTTGCTGATTCTGATGAAGTCGAGTTGGCCTATTCACTCGGACAGCTTGAAATCCATTCGCACATTAAGATCCGGGTTCCAACCTGGTACGATGATAAGAATAAACGCTTACTCGAAAAGCGTACCATGATCCTCGATACCACTGTCGGACGGGTCATCTTCAACCGGATCTTACCGGATGAGGTAAAGTTCTGTAACCGCACTTTGGATAAAGGCGGCGTGAAAGACATGATCGCCGAGGTATACGAACTGTGCGGTGAAGACGTTACCACTGATGTTGCCGACAAGGTTAAAGATATTGGTTTTGAATACGCCATGCGCTCAGGATCCACGATCGCAGTGGATGACATCACCATCCCGGCTGAAAAAGAGGTCATCCTCGCCAAATCTCAGCAGGATGTGGAAAACGTCAACCGTTCCTTCCGGCGTGGTTTGTTGACCGAACAGGAACGCAATGAGAAGATCATTGAGATCTGGCAAAAAACCACCAAAGATGTTGCCGATGCAGTCCGCAAGGCAATGGACCCGGATGGCAACTTAGCTACAATGGCTAACTCTGGAGCCACTAAAGGTGGTTTTGGTCCAATCGCCCAGCTTGCAGGTATGCGCGGTTTGATGGCAGACCCTGCCGGTCGTATTATCCGCCTGCCGATCATCTCAAACTTCCGCGAGGGCCTTACCGCACTCGAGTACTTTATTTCCACTCACGGCGCCCGAAAAGGTCTGGCCGATACCGCTCTGCGGACGGCCGATGCCGGTTACCTTACCCGCCGGCTCGTTGACATTGCTCAAGATATGATCGTCAACGAAGATGATTGCGGTACCGAAAAAGGTATCTGGATCCATTCTTCCGACGATATTGCCGGACAAAAATTAAGTGAGCGCTTATATGGTCGTTTACTGGCCGGACCGGTTGCTGATCCGCACACCGGCGAAATCATCGCTGAACGAAATGAAATGTTAGACCGCGAATGCATCCGCAAGATCGTGAGCGCCGGCGTCCAGGACGTGTTCGTGCGCTCTCCGATCACCTGCGAATTAGTACACGGTATTTGCGCCAAATGCTACGGCATGGACCTCGGCCGTGGGAAGATGGTTGCCCAAGGCTCTGCTGTGGGTATCGTAGCCGCTCAATCCATTGGTGAACCTGGTACCCAGCTTACCCTGCGTACTTTCCATACCGGTGGTGTTGCCGCCGGCGGCGATATTACAACCGGTCTACCCCGTGTGGAAGAGCTTTTTGAAGCCCGGCGCATGCCGAAGGGTGAAGCTGTCATTTCACGCATCAACGGTAAAGCCACTGTAATCCAATCAGAACGCAGTGGTGACCTGAGAGTTGTACGGGTGGAAGACAGCCGCATGGTCAGCGACGCTTACGAGATCTCGGAAGAATGGGAGATCAAGGTAACCGATGAAGGTACAGTCGCGATGGGAGATGTGTTAGCCGCTCAAGGCGATGCCACCATCACTGCCCAACACTCTGGCCGTGTCCGGGTGGAAAAACGACAGGTGATCGTGTCTTATGAACAAAAAGAGACCGAGGATTATGATATTCCTTCCACCTCGCGTTTGATCATCAAAGATGGCGACAATATAGAAGCCGGTGAGCAGTTGACAGAGGGTTCGCTTAACCCCCATACGATCCTGCGGATCAAAGGCCGCGATGATTGCCAGAAATACCTGCTCACGGAGATCCAGTTGGTCTATCGGGCTCAGGGTCAGAACATCAATGACAAGCACTTTGAGGTCATTATCCGCAAGATGATGGGTAAAGTACAGGTCACCCGACCTGGCGACACGCCTTATTTACCCATGGACCTTGTTGACCGCCTTGAGATCCAAAAGGTCAATGAACAACTCATGTCAGAAGGAAAACAACCCGCCCGGTTTGTCGAGATATTGTTGGGTGTTACCAAAGCATCCCTTAGTACCGACTCCTTCTTATCCGCCTCTTCCTTCCAGCACACCATCAAGGTGTTGGCCGGTGCAGCCATCGCTTCCTCTACTGACCCGTTATTTGGTCTAAAGGAAAACGTGATCATTGGTAAATTGATCCCTGCAGGCACGGGCTTTATTTACGGCCGATTCAATGCCCCCGTTGTTGAAGCAGTAGCCACTGAGGCGACTGAAGATGTGACTACAGAATCGGAAACACCTGACGCTGCATAAGTTTATTTGATAGTAAACAAAAACGGTTGGCATATAAAAACGCCAGCCGTTTTTGTTTGGTTTTTTTATTCGCGGTGTTGACGTTTCTTTCAATCACCACTAAGATAAGGCAGAGTAATTAATAATAGGGAGATCAGGTATGGAAATCGGTTTAGTACATAAAGTAAACATCGACACGGAAATGCAGCAATCTTACCTCGATTATGCGATGAGTGTGATCGTATCGCGGGCTTTACCGGATGCCAGAGATGGATTAAAACCGGTCCAACGACGCATCTTGTATTCGATGTACGATATGGGTCTTAGGCCTGATACTCCTTTTAAAAAATCAGCCCGTATCGTCGGTGATGTATTAGGTAAATACCATCCGCATGGGGATATGGCGGTCTACGAGGCTATGGCCCGGCTGGCGCAAGACTTTAGCATGCGTTACCGGTTGGTAGATGGTCAAGGAAATTTCGGCAGTGTAGATGGGGATCCACCGGCCGCCATGCGATATACAGAAGCCCGCATGACCAATTTTGCCATGGAAATTCTCTCACAGATCGACCGCCGTACGGTTGATTTTTCGCGGAATTTTGACGATACGTTAAACGAGCCTACCGTACTCCCAGCGGCGATCCCAAACCTATTGGTCAATGGAGCCAGTGGCATCGCGGTTGGGATGGCAACCAATATTCCTCCTCATAACCTGGGAGAGGTGATCGATGCATTAACCTATATGCTGAAGGAATGGGAACACCTGGATGATATTCCCGTCGAAAACCTCATGCGGTATATCAAAGGCCCGGATTTCCCCACGGGCGGGATCATACTTCAAGAGAGCGATCAACAAGAGCTTCTGTCGGCATACGCTACCGGTAAGGGCCGGATCCTGCTGCGCGGCAGTGTTCACTCCGAGGAAATGGGGCGGGGTCGCAGCCGGTTGATCATAAATGAACTGCCTTACATGACCAATAAATCCACGCTTATCGAGCGGATCGCCGAATTAGTCCGTGAAGGACGCCTTGAAGGGGTGGCCGACCTGCGTGATGAATCTGACCGGCAGGGGATGAGGATCGTATTGGATCTAAAACAGGGCGCGGACGGCGACAGCATACTGCGTGATCTGTTTCACCACACACCGCTAGAGAGTACTATCGGGATCAACTTGTTAGCCCTTGTAGATAACCAGCCCAGGTTATTGACTTTAAAGCAAGCTCTGCGGGTTTATATCGAACACCGCATCGAAGTGATCCGCCGGCGGAGTGAGTATGACCTTGAAAAAACAAAGGCGCGCGCTCATATCCTTGAGGGTTTGCGTATAGCCATTAAGAATCTGGACGATATCATTAAATTGATCCGAAATTCTCCGGATACGGAAACAGCCC
>DATMYN010000246.1:0-3680 GCA_035560875.1 Longilinea sp.
GTGTATGCGCCTCCGACCCCCAAACCGGCCGCACCCCCGGTCAACCCGATCATGCCGCCTCCGGCGCCGGTACAACCCCAGGCCTATTCCGGCCAGGTGCCCCAGCAGCCCGATCAATTTGGCGGCAAGGCTGCCAAGAAGAAACTGCCCACCTGGGCTGTGGTTGTGATCGTGGCGGCGGTGATCTTAGTGGTGTTGTGCGTGATCCCCTTCATTATCATCGATGCCACCAACCAGTGGTGCAACCTGTTTGGGAACATCTTCAACGGACTGATGCCGGGCGCCTGCCCGCTTTAATGCGTTCAACAACGAAAACTGCTCACACCCACACACGTAAACAGTACAACCACCGTTACGGGTCCCCCGAGCAGTTTTCGATTCTTGGTAAATAAATGACTGATCAAACCCTGAACCCTACACCCGACCCAAACCCATCCTCGCCGGCCTGGAACAACACCACCAAGGCGATCGTGGCCGTCCTTTTGATCACCATCGCTGCCGCCTTCCTGGTAAAGTTCAAGTACCTGGTAGGGCCGCTGTTGATGGCGGTCATCTTCTCGTACCTGATCCATCCGGTGGTGGAACGCTTCCAACGAAAACTGCGCGGTTCGTGGAAGCTGTCCGTCAACCTGATCTTCCTGGTCATCATCCTGATCGTGATCGGACTGCTCACCTGGGGCGGCATCACGCTGATCGAACAGGTGCAAAACCTGATCAACTTCTTACAGCAAGCCGTACAGGACCTGCCCAATTTCATTGAGACCACCGCCAGCACTCCGATCGTGATCGGTCCGTATACCTTCAATTGGCCCGATCTGGATGTGAGTTCGTTGACCGACCAGATCCTCAGTTGGGTTTCGCCTGTCCTTTCCCAGTTAGGGTCGGTGGTAGGCACTATCGCCTCCGGAGCCGCCGAGATAGTCGGCTGGTCCTTCTTTACTATTGTGATCGCCTACTTCATCCTCTCCGAAACAGCCGGGGAGCGTGCCAAAGTATTGAACATCCAGATCCCCGGTTACCGCGAGGATCAGCAGCGCATGGGGCGCTACCTAAGCAACATTTGGAACGCTTTCCTGCGCGGTCAGGTGATCATCTTTTTGGCAGTGGTGCTGATCTACACCATCTTTTTAGGCTCGGTGGGGATCAGCTTTTTCTTCGGTCTGGCATTATTGGCCGGGTTAGCCCGCTTTGTGCCTTACGTCGGCGCCTGGATCACCTGGATCACATACGGGTTGGTGGCTTATTTCCAGGGCACGACCATCTTTGGGCTTACCCCGTTCGGGTATGTGATCTTGGTGGTGGCTATGGCTCTGGTGATCGATATGATGATCGATAATATGCTGGTGCCAAAGTTGATGGGAGCCGCCCTGCGCTTGCATCCCGCCCTGGTGATGGTATCGGCGTTGGTGGGTTTGAACCTGTTCGGTTTGATGGGGATGATCCTATCCGCCCCGACGGTTGCCACGGCGAAACTGATCATGGATTATGCCATCCGCAAAATGACCGATCAGGACCCGTGGGAAGGGGTGCAGGAGGGCATGGTCCAGCAAAATATGCCCGCCTGGCTGGCGCGCCTGGGACGCTTTTTGAACCGCATACGCAAGAGTGTGGTAAACTGGATTAAGGATTTATTTACGAAAGCAAGACCAAGTAAATAGCTGTTTTGATATTGTTGAACAAGGAGATACATATGACATCCATGGATCCAAAAACGGAAACCATTGCCGAGACCGATAATTTCTTAGCCTGGAAGGCGGATGAACCGGATGGCGAAACCACCTACCATTTGGAATTGAATAACGTCACCGTGCATTTTTTCAACGAGGAATGGGTTGAGTTCCTGAACCTGGTAGCCCCCTTAGTAGCCAAAAAGTAAATCGCCCGGTTTTGTGGAAATAAAAACAGCCAAGCCGACAGGATAAAACCCGTCTGGTTGGCTGTTTTATGTTTAAGGTTTGCTGGTTTAAGGCCGGATAACGACCAACAAGAACAAGATGGCGGCGATCATGGTGCCGACAAAGATGATAGCCGGGGCGGGGTTGTTCTCATCGACCGATTCACGGCGGATATCCTCAATGGAGGAGAAACCGAGCATGCGGCAGACGCCCCACACGCACAGGATGGCGATGATGGCAATGATTGGCCCCCAGAAGGCGATCATACTGAGGATGACCGGCAGGGTTTGGATGAAAGCCTGCCAGGAGGCAGGCGCCAGCAGATACGAGATGGCTTGACCGGCAGCCAGGGTGGCGACCACGATCAAGAGGGTGATCAAGAACGAACGGGTTGATTTATTCATCATTCCTCTCCTACAGTTTTTGAATATCCGCTTCATTAAGGGAGACGCCGGACCAGACCAGATCCTGGCCGGATCCGCCTTCATAATCTTCTACGACCAGGGCTCGGGCGGAATCGCCCGAGGCGTGGATGAACCGTCCCACTGCGCCGGGCTGCACCGCCAGGGTGCTGCCGTCAACACCTTCGATGCGGAACTTGCCAATGTCATCGATATGCCACATGGCTGGCGGGTAAGAGAACAGGATGTTGGCGGTCTGGTTGGACTGGGCAAATTGGCGGGCGTACGGCAGAAAATCGCGCTGGATGTCGTTATCCGTAACGGGGGTTTTCTCATCCAGCAGGTAGTAACGCAACTGCCAGTTGACCAGGTACACATCGGTTTCAAGCCAGAGACCAATGAAGGTGCTGCCGGTGGGCACCCAGGGTCCTTGAGAACCTTGGGTCTGCCATAGTTCGGTGTAGCGCACCTTGCTGATCACGTGTAACTGCAGGCTGCCCTTTGAAGGGTGGGCGACTTGCAGCCGGTCACCGGGCTTGTAGGCTGCCAGGGTAGAGACAGTACTATTCATCTTACCTCCTGTGGTAGATGAGGCCGTATTCACAACCGGCGCAGACGGGGTTTGGCTTGTCTGCGGTTGGGTGCGCAGGGATGGAATGCTGGGGAATTGAAGGGTGGGGGTTTGCAAAGCCCCCGGCCTTTGCGGGGAGAACAATTGGATGATGCCGATCAGGATGGCAATGATGCCGAAGACAAAAAAACAAATATACATCAGCTTTTCTCCTACCAGGACCCGCTGTCGGATCCGCCTGAATCCCAGCTATCCGATCCCCAACTGCCGGAATCGCTGCTCCAACTGTCGGACCCCCAACTGCCCGAATCACTGCCGGAAGAATCCCACCAACTGCCGGAGTCGCTGCCGGAGGAAGAATCCCACCAGCTGCCCGAATCGCTGCCGGAGGAGGAATCCCACCAACTGCCGGAATCACTGCCGGACGTACCCCACCAGGAATCGGAGGAAGTGGAATCGGTCCAGCTAGACGAAGAGGTGGAGCCTGATCCCAGCGGGTTGCCCATCACGCAGCAGCCGATGACGATCAAGATCACACCGATGACAAACCAGGTTGAAGCTCTTCTTATTGGGTTCATCGCATAGGTACCTCGAAGGTATATACGAAAATAAATTTGTTTGGTTGTTCGACTATATCAAATCAGGGGGAGGATGTCAAATGGGGGGAGGCAAAAACATTACCTAACCCCAACCCCTTCCCTTTTTCCTCTCGTTACGCACGAGCAGGGAAGGGACTTTAATACCGCCAACAGCAATCATGGTGGATAATCCAATAAAAAAAACAATCATTTCTGGTAGTGGCGGGTTCTAAAC
>DATMYN010000247.1:0-4418 GCA_035560875.1 Longilinea sp.
ATGATGAATCATCCAATGGGTCGACCACCTTTTCCACCACCACCACCAGGCTCAAAACCTGACGACGATTTCATGATCCCGGAAGCCGATGTCTCTTTTGTGAAACGAAAATGGTTGGATATTCCTTATGCAACCACCTCCCCTGCTCAAAAATTGGATATTTATCTACCTGATGAAGGGGATGGACCATTTCCGGTGATTTTTAATATTCACGGTGGTGCTTTTGCCATCGGGGATAAGTGTGATATCCACATTTTACCTTTTCTCATGGGGTTGGAGCGCGGTTATGCTGTTGTGGGTGTAAATTACCGATTAAGCGGTGAAGCCATATTCCCCGCAGGTTTAATGGATGTCAAAGCAGCCGTCCGGTGGATACGAGTGAATGCGAAAAAATACAATCTGGACGGTAGCCGCATCGCAGCGTGTGGGGGTTCTGCCGGAGGTTGGTACTCTTCGATGCTTGCCCTGACCGATTCCGTAAAAAAGTTCGATGATCCAAATTTGGGCAATACCGGCGTGCCCTGCAATGTCCAGGCTGCCGTTGTATGGTACGGTCCAACCGACTTTTTAAAAATGGATGATCAGCTTGAAGAAAGCGGTTTTGGCCCTGGCGGTCACAACGATGTTGATTCTCCGGAATCACGCTTATTGGGTCAAAAGATCACGGAAATCCCTGAAAAGGTCAAAGAAGCCAACCCGATCACCTATATCCACGAGAATATGCCGCCAATGCTGATCCAGCACGGAAGGCTCGATCCTGTCGTTCCAGTACAGCAATCGATCATTTTTGTTCAAACAATGGTCAAGTACATCCGGCATGACCGTTATGATTTTGATATTCTCGAAAAGGCAGAACACGGTGATCCTTTGTTTGAGACAAAGGAAAACTTCAATCGGGTATTGTGTTTCCTGGACTCCCACCTAAAATAGTCGCAATAACCTTTATCGTGAAAAGAATTCCGAGCCACTTCGGAATTCTTTTTTTTCGGAAAATGGTTTCTGATTTTTCAAGATTGCCGGTTGACTCTTCAAATCAGAAATGCTATACTTATTATTATGAAACCGAGTTTCACTGTATGAAACTCCTTCAAAACACTTCTTATGACCACACCTATTCGTTCCCTTGATCGAGCTTTGGATATCTTGTGTTGCTTTACACAAGAAGAACATTCTTTGTCTTTGACGCAAATATCCGACCTGGTCAATCTTCCTAAAAGTACAACCTACCGCATGTTGTCTTCCCTTGAGGGAAAAAGGTTCCTGAACCGTGACAACCTGACCGGTAAGTATCACCTGGGATATCAATTCATCGATATGGCCAATATCGCCTTACAAGACATCGATATTCAAAATTGGGCGCTGCCATTTTTGGAAAAATTATCAGCCGACTGCGGGGAGACGGTTGACCTGGCTGTGTTGGATCAGAACCAGGTCATTTATATCGGTGTCGTGGAAAGCAAACAACGCGTAAAAATCGCCGCCTCGGTCGGGCAGCGTTTACCGGCTTTCTGTACAGCCTCCGGAAAAGCCTTCCTGGCATTCTTATCCGACAGCCAAGTCACTTCTATTCTCAACAAAGGTATGCCGGTTTACACGCCCACCACCCCTCGGCTTAAAGAAAAATTATTCACCGATCTTCGTATGACGCGCGAGCGCGGATATGCCATTTCGGAACAAGAATATGAAACGGATATCAATGCTGTTGCCGTCCCCATCCTGGATAGATCCATGCGGCCTATCCTGGCCATGTCTGCCGTTGGCCCGGCGTATCGGTTTTCCAATGAGCGCATGGTGGCATTGGTTGGTTCCATCCGAAGCGTGAATGAAGCCATCGTGAATGAAATCGGGATCCCGGCGTTAAAAGCAATCGTTTCAAAGATCGTTAATTCAGGTTTCTCCATCTAAATCCATAAGAGAGGTAAAAGATGAGCCAAGTACCATTCGTCAAAGCATCCGATGTAAAAGGTGAATATCGCGAACCCCCGCGGGTTTCCAAATTGCTGCTTGCCCCGAAATTTGGCGGGGTAAAAAATGTATCTATGGGGATGAACATCACTGAGGTTGGAAGCATGATCCCCGACCATGTGCACGAAGAATCGGAAGAAGTTCTTTTTCTGATCAGCGGCCATGCCAAAATAGTCATGGAAGGAATTGGTGAGTGGGAAATCGGCCCTGAAACCGCTTTCTATTCTCCCATTGGTGTCAAACACCGTGTTGAGAATATTGGCGACGAACCATTGAAGCTGGTGTGGGTATACTGCCCTGCCTTGCCTGCTCATCGTGAATAACAACCCATTTTTTTGAAGGAGATTGCAATGTTTGAAGAGACTCGTTCGTACTTGAAGAAGATCGGTATGCCAACCGGCGATCTATTTGATATGCCGACCTCAAACGCCCGCTTCCCGGATGGCGGCGCGTATCGAATTGAAATCCCCACCGTCAACACAGCCGAAGCTGTGAACGCCATTTTCGAAACAGCCACCAAGAATGGCATTGTCATCAACCGCATCACCGAGACCTACGGTATGTTCCGCCATACCGCGGCTGAGATCAAGGAATACTGCCGTCTGTGCAACCAATACGGCGCCGAGCTGCTCCTCTCCACCGGCCCGCGTGCAACCTATGACACCGGCGCCACCGTGCTTTCAGAGCAAGGTGTCCGCATCAGCTACCGCCTGCGCGGCATGGAACAGGTCCTGCGCGGCATTGAAGATGTGAAACGCGGATACGACCTTGGCTGCCGCGGTTTCTTGATCTATGACGAAGGTATGCTCTGGTTAGCCAACCAAATGCGCAAAGATGGCGCCTTACCCAAAGACATCATCTTCAAATGCTCAGCCCATATGGGACACTGCAATCCGTGCTCTTTCAAGTTGATCGAGAGCATCGGCGCCGACAGCATTAACCCTGTCCGCGACCTGCAGATCCCCATGATCGCCGCCCTTCGGGCTGCAGTCAGTGTTCCCCTGGATGTACACACTGACAATCCCCCAGGATCCGGTGGTTTTATCCGGGTATTCGAAGCCCCCGAGATCGTGCGTGTGGCTGCCCCCGTGCACTGCAAGACAGGCAACTCCGTAGTTGCCGGACATGGCCAACTTACTTCCGCCAGTGATGGCAAGAAAATGGCCGATCAAGCCAGCATCGTCGTCGAAATGCTCGACAAGTATTTGCCCGATTTCAAGCAGTCACCCCAGCGCTCCAGTGATTTACACATCCCGGCGGTCTAGTATCATTGTTCTTGAGTTGTAAAGGTAGGAGGTTTTTATGGGTGAATGGCAAATTCCACCGCAAGGTGGATACATGGAACGACCTGCGGGTGTGTATTACCAAACCATGAATATGACCGAGATCAATGACCGTCTCAAGACCAATGATCTCATTATCATTCCGGTTGGCAGTACGGAATGCCACGGTGCGGCCCAACCTCTGGGTGAAGACACGTTCCTGGTAACCCGGATGGCAGAACAAGTAGCACTAAAGACCGGCTGCACGGTGGCGGAACCCATTTGGTACGGATCCCATCCGTATAACCATTTGGGCATGCCCGGCACTGTTGTCATCCCTGAGGATGCCTTTCTGGCCAATCTGCGTGGGGTGATCGCCGGCTTCTGGAATGCGGGGTTCCGAAAGCAGATTTTGCTGAACGGTCACGGTCAGGAAGAAGTAATCCCACTGGCCCTGCACCAGTTTGCTAAAAAATACCAGGTTCCCTGCGTATTGGTATCTCTGCACTGGCCAACGGTGATCCATGATTACTTAAAGGATAAAGCCCACGGCGGCCCCTTTGAAACGAACTTCCAACATGCATGCGAGGTCGAGGCTTCCTATTCGTTGGCCTTATTCCCCGAATTCATGCACATGGAATTAGCTGTCGATACAAAACCGGAAGGCTTTTTACCGCCCGGTCATGTGGATAAAGGCGGTGAGATCTACCACGCCCCGATCAAAGGACACGAACACGTAGGGTTAGGCGGTATTGAAGTCTTGGTCTATCCCGAAGGTGTTATTGGCCGGCCAACCATCGCTGATCCTGAAAAAGCCAAGGCCGGTTTGAATGTCCTTTTGGACTACATGGTGAAACTGATTGGCGATATTATGACCCGCTTCCCGGCTGGTGTGCTTCCACCTGTGGATAAAGTGACGATGCGGGATGAGAAGGAAATCGAAGCACTCTTGAAAGGTCCGTTAAAAGGCGGCAAGCATCTATACACTGTCGCCTATCCGCCATAGATCGAACTCATCATTCATGTCGATGGGAGGGTTACTCTCCCATCGACATGGGGTGAACTCATGTGCCACTGATCGGTTTCTGGATCGGTTGTAGATGAGTACATCGTCGATGGATAATGATTTAAGTAAACCTGTAACTTCGGAGGTAACCTGTAAAGACAAATCAGTTGATCAGAGCACAGATT
>DATMYN010000248.1:0-5824 GCA_035560875.1 Longilinea sp.
ACTTTAATCACCTCGGGGTTAATTTGCACTAGAGCCCTCCACTTGTTCTAATAACTGTCCGGCTTGCTCCAAAATGGGATCTCCCGGAACAGCATGGTCAATGACATACTCAAGGTAAAGCCGGGAGCGTGAAACATTCCCAGCGCTCAACTCCAATTGGGCTAGATAAATGACCGGTGAAAAATACAGCGGGTCAATGACGATCGAACGAAGGAAGAACCGCCGGGCAGTATCCTCATCCCCTTGGGTGGCGAGGATCAAACCGAGAGTTGTAACCGCCTCTGCGCTTGCGGGGCTGTACCTTACCGCCTGGCGGGCGGCCGGAAGTCCAATTTGACTCAGGTCGACACTGTATTGTAAAGAAAACGCTGCCAGGCCAAGCCAGGCTTCGGAGCTTTGTGGTTCCAGGGTAACCCCATTCTGGTAGCGCACCAAGGCGCTGACCAAGTCCCCCATCTCCGCCAATGATGCCCCGGCTTCCATTTGCCATTCGGCTTCCTGGGGGTGGGCCTGAGCCAATGCATCGTAATAAACCAGCGCCTGATCCGGTTGGCCTTGCCGGCGCCAATAAAGTCCCATCAAAGCCCGCACCAGGTCAGCCCGGGGGTCAAGACTCTCGGCTCGTTCCAACTCATCTCCGCCCGCCAAACCCATTTGTTGGTGGGCTTCACCTAATAACGCCCAAGCATCCACATACTCCGGACTGATCGCAATAGATTCTTGGAGTAAATAGGCAGCCAAATCCCATGAATATAAACTCCCTAAAGCCTGAGCCATGCGTACTCGGAAATAAGCCGGATCGGCTTCAAGCGCTTGCATCGCCTCCAATACCGGCTGCATAGCAGTCAAGTAATCCGGGTTACTACCTATCGCATTATCGATCCAAGGTTGTGCGTGTTCAGGTTCCACCGTCACAGCTAACAAAGCCGCTTGATAGGCCAGCAGCGGATCATTCGGATCGTCCTCAACTTCTCGTTGAACGGTATCCCACGCCCCTGGAATATCACTTTCATCGCGCAATCGCTGCGATTCAGGTATGGTTTGGGAATTCTCCGCCCCGGCTTCGTAACCAGAAATACAACCAGCACACAGGGAAAGGCAGATCACTAGTAGTAAGGCAGCTTTGCGCATGGGAGTATTATAAAACGATTACATCCTGATTACTCATCAAAACACTCCTTTTAGAGAGATTAAATCACCCATATGGGTAATTCCGACTCATAAATGGCAAATAAACAGTAATCTTGACAGACAATCCCAAACATGATAAATTTAAGCCCGAAGGAGACGCAATTTTCACCAACGCAAAGTACGTTCATTAAGGCAGCCCCTGGTGAATAGCGTCTAAAATTTTTTTAAGAAAGAGATGGAGATAAAGTATGTCAGAACGTTTTGTAGGGACCGTGAAGTGGTTCAACCCTGCCAAGGGGTACGGCTTTATTGGCCGCGATAAGGGCGAAGATGTATTTGTTCATTTTTCCGCCATTACTATGGAGGGCTACAAGACCTTAAAAGAAGGCCAGAAAGTGGAATTTTCCATTGAAAAAGGCCCGAAGGGTTTACAGGCCGCCGACGTAACCGCTGCCGAGTAATTTACTCCAGCACACATACCAACAGCGCCGTATTCACGGCGCTGTTGACTTTTAACCCCAAAATTACCTTCTAATACCCAATAAATTGGCAGCTAATTTGATATATTCCTCTGCCATATACACCCACCCTTCCGAATGAGTCCACCAGGTAAGGCGGGTATACCAATGCCCCGGCACGGCGTGGATGATGTAATCCACCCCGGCGCTTCCCACTACTTGATGGAAGATCCAGCTTGTCCGCAAGGTGTGGTAAGGATCGGTCACAACGATACAGGAAGTCCAGCCAAAATAGGACATTTGTTGAGCCACCGCCTCCGCTTCATCGCGGGTGCTGTTGACCGCGTTCCCTACAACGGTAATGGCATCCGCCGGCACCCCCAACTCCACCAGCCGGTTGATGTATAGCGTGATCATGGGGATGTTCGGATCATTACTTGATACCCCAGTATCGGTAATGATGAACCGGTAGGCATACCCCTCGTTATACAAACGGGCTGCTTCCGGCAGCCTATCCAATTCACCCCCGCTGAGCACAACAATTGCCTCCGCCGGCTGTAAGGGATCATCATGGATCAAAACAGCTCCCATCAGCCACAATGCAATAAATACTGCTGCAAAAACCAAAAGCACCGCCATTCCCCTCTTGTTTCGCTGTGTTGTGTTATTCATTTTTCTGTTCGAGTACCTTTTCCATTCTTTCTAGGGCATCCTTAAGCATCGAACGGGGACACCCAAAATTAAGCCTCACAAATCCTTCTCCCCCCTTGCCAAAATCGGCGCCATTATTGAGAGCCACCCGGCCTTTTTCTAAAAAGGATTTACACGCGCTATCCGCTACATTGGATCCCCGGCAGTCCAACCAGGCCAGATACGTACCTTCCATGGGACTCATGCGAACACCGGGCAACCGCTCCATTACAAAATCGCTCAAGAAATCTCGGTTCCCTTCCAGGTAAACCAAGAGTTCGTTCAACCAACCTTCCCCATACTTATAGGCCGCCAAGCCGGCCGTCAACCCTAGAACATTCACGCCGTGTACCAACCCTTTCCGGGCGGCTTCGATGCGTTTACGTAATTTAGGGTTCGTGACCACTGCGATCGAACACTCCAACCCGGCGATATTGAAGGTTTTACTGGGGGCGATCAATGTTACCGTCCGGTCACTTACCTGCTTGCCCAAAGTGGCAATGGGAGTATGTTGGTACCCACTAAAGATCAGGTCGCTATGGATCTCATCCGAGCAGATGTAGATATCGTGGCGCAGGCAGATTTCTGCCAGCCGCTCCAACTCTGGCCGGGTAAAAACCCGTCCTACAGGGTTGTGGGGGTTGCACAGGATGAACATTTTCGTTTGCGGGGTGATCTGACGCTCGAAGTCATCAAAATCGATCTCGTAGCGCCCATCAGAAGCCATTACCAATTGGTTTTCCTGGCGGGTCAACCCGGCATTTTCAGGGGCACTCAAAAAGGGGAAGTATACCGGGGTTTGGATGATGGCGGCCTGTCCGGTTTGTGTAAGCGCCTGGCAGACCAAATTGAACCCGGTCACCACCCCGGGAAGGAATATCAGATCATCAGGGCACACCTGCCATTGATAACGATTTGCCAGCCGTTCCACCACCACCTGGCGGAATTCATCCTGCGGCAGCGGGTAGCCGAATATCCCATGTTCTACACGGGCGTGTAAGGCCTGGATAACCGGCTCGGGGGAACGGAAATCCATATCCGCCACCCACATCGGCAAGACATCCTCATCAAAGATGCGCCACTTCACACTCTCGGTACTGCGCCGTTCTGGAAAATGGTCAAAGTCAGCCATGGACAATCCTTGTCACAAAGTAGTGTAGCAAACAAGAATTATAACGCGGGTTTTTAGTATATAAAAAAAGCCGCCTCAAGGTTGAGGCGGCTCGCATGCATCCTTATTAATCTTCAGGCGTGACGCTGATCAAGACAGCCCGGATGACGCGCCGAAGGTCGTAGGAATCGGTGGTCTGGTTATAGTGCTGGCAGGTCACCAGAGTCAACCAGGAGTAATCCTCATGCTTCAGCAGCCAATAGGTGCTGCTTGGGCTGACAGAAAGGGAAGCTCGTACCGAGTACATGTACTGCTGCCCGCCATAATGGATGATGATCGTATCGCCGTAGGTTAAGGAACCCAAGTTGGCGAACGGCCCCGGCAGCCCATTTGCGCCGTACACATGCCCGGTCAATGCGGAGTTGCCATCCCAGGTTGGGTAGGCGGTGCCTTCCAGCCAGCCGATCTGGTCGCCAAGCCAGGTCACATCCCAGGTATCATCTTCCAATGGGACACCCACGATGCTTTCATTGACACCCAATTCAGGGATCTCAATGATCAACCCGCCTTGGGCTGAGTAACTCTCCTGCTGTGCTGGTAGTGCGGTCAATACACCGGGCGCAAATCCGGTAGCCGGTATGGATGTTGGGGTGTAGATGGTGAAATTGTATACCTGGTCAACCCCGTTATTCAAGGGGATATTGGTTACGCTGACGATGGAGGTGGTACCGCATAAGATCAACCGGTACTCCCCATCCGGCAAAGCTACCCCGCCGTTCAAGGGAACAACCGCCACATACCCGTCGGTATTGGTATAGGTAATCGGACTGGTTAAAAGTTGGTCATCATCTCCCAGAACGCCGTCGGTGCAGCCTGCGGTATCGAAGGCGCCGTTATCTCCGGGCCGGAGCAGATAATAATTGTTGGGATAGGTCACATCATCGGTATCTGTGCTCCCCGCCGGATCATTCGCATCGGTGGTGAAGTTGATATAGAAAACGCTGAAGTGAGATGTGTACGCCCCGCCGTTGGTGACGACGGTTGAGCCATCGGCCACAAGTCCATTGGTCATGACACTGATAATGACATTATTGAGGGTATAGGTTTCATCCGTCGTTGGTTCAACGGCGGCAACCGCATTACCGCTCATGTCATTGATCGAGACGGCAGAGTTGATATTCAGGCCAACCACACCGTTGAAGCCGGCCAGGTCACCGCCCACAACTTCGACATCATAGGTCATCGCATCTTGCTCGATAACTGCATTGACAATTGCGGTGGTGGTACCATTTACAGTGAAATCAGCCGGACCAACATTCGCCACATATTCACTAAAGATGACCCTGAATCTGAGGACATCAGCATTGGTCGGGGTAACAAGCGGGATATAACGGGAGATGGAAACCACAGTTGGGTCGGACACATCATACGTGACCGTATTATCACCGCCCGAGCTAGCCGAATTCCCATTCCCGGCAGGATCATAAACCAGGTCTGCAGCAATCGCGGCGGTTACCGTCCCATTACCGGTCACACCGCTGACGGCAATATTATATGTGGTGTGATCCATGGGGGCGATTTCAGTGATGGCGGCGCTTAAAGTCCCCGCCGCCGTTCCGCCCAGGGTAAGATCGGTATCAGAGAATGTCGCTGCGTCGATGGCTTCGGAAAAAGTAACCGTAAAATAGATCGGTAGGACATTGGTCGGGTCATTCTGGCTCGTAGCCTGTAAAACCGTTACCGTAGGAATGGTGTTATCCACCGTATAGGTTTCATCGGTTGCCGGTTCGCCGGCCGGCAAAGTATTACCGGCAATATCGGTAATATCTTGAGCTCCGCTCAGGTTTACCCCGACAATCCCATTGAAGCTGGCCAGATCACCGCCAGAAATGGTAATCGTAAATGTGCTGCCGGTTACACCGGTCACACCCGTTACGGTTGCGGTTGTCGTACCGTTGACCGCAAAATCATCCGTACCGATATTGGTCACATCTTCCGTGAAGGTAGCCAGGAAAACCAGGCTATCTGCATTGGTTACCGAACCGGTGGGCGTTTGACGCGTGAATGAGGTCAATCCCGGGGGAACATTTTCCATGGTGTAGGTTTCATCTACCGTCGGTTCACCGTTCGCTAAGGCATTAATCGCCAGGTCGGTGATATTCTGGGTTGTGTTCAAGTTCACACCGATCACTGCCCCATTCAGCCCAGCCAGGTCACCGCCGGAAATAGTGATA
Organism: Longilinea sp.; assembly: GCA_035560875.1. GTDB lineage: Bacteria > Chloroflexota > Anaerolineae > Anaerolineales > Anaerolineaceae > DATMYN01. The sequence goes on from DATMYN010000248.1 coordinate 5,625, forward strand.
TCGTAAATCCCGTCAGAAACCAGGTTGACATTGCTTATGGTGGCTGTTGTGGCGCCGTTGACGTAGAAATCTGTGGTGTCTACATTCAATACAGCTTCATTGAAAGTAGCCCGGATCACGAGCGTATCAGCGCCGGTGGGGCTGGTAGCCGGGTTTTGGAGGGTGAACGAGTTCAGCACCGGAGCTAGATTATCCACGGT
>DATMYN010000249.1:0-3775 GCA_035560875.1 Longilinea sp.
GTTGGTAGGGCGGTGGGTCACTGTGGTGGGGTCGGGATTAATGGCACCGGTTGCCCGCCGTTGGAAAGGTCAGATCAACGAACTGGCAAAGGCCTGGGGCCAATTCGAATTCCTGCCCGAAGCCGACCATAACACAGCTGCCGGGGTAGTTAACCCTGCCGATGCCCTCAGCAAGACAATGGTGATGTTCATCCAATCCTCGCTAGACCACCCCCGCAATCAACGCCGCTCCACACTCACGCGGGAAGCTTTTTTGGTCGAGGGCTTGAATACCGATACCTACCAGGCGGTGGGTGAAAGTGCCCTGGAGCAGGTGTTTACTACCGTCCATTTTGGGGATTATATGGCTTATTACCTGGCTTTGGCGTATGGGGTCGATCCCACCCCGGTACCAGCCATCGAAGGGTTGAAGATCGCCTTGAAACAGTAGGAGGTAATTGGGCATGCCGGAGAGAAAGATCTTTCACCTCGATCTGGATGCCTTTTTCTGCTCAGCCGAAGAGCTGAGACGCCCGGAGCTTGCCGGGATACCCTTCGCGGTGGGGGGACGGCCTGACTCACGGGGAGTTGTCGCCTCTTGTTCCTATGCCGCCCGCCAATTAGGCATCCACTCTGCCATGCCCATGGCGCAAGCCGTGCGGTTATGCCCCAAGCTGGTACGCGTCTCGGGGGATTATGCGTACTACCAATCACTCTCTCACCAGGTCATGGATGTCCTGCGAAATTGGAGCGGGCGGATCGAGCCCATCTCCATCGATGAAGCCTTTCTAGACCTGACCGACCTTTCGGAACCATCCCTTTCCTTAGCTGAAAAGCTGCAAAAACAGATCAAAACGGAGACCGGGCTGCCCTGTTCGATCGGGGTGGCTTCCAACAAATTGGTCGCTAAAATGGCTACGGATGTGGGTAAAAGCCGGCACAAGGGCATAACCACCCCGGCAGCCATCACGATTGTACCTTTCGGGACCGAGCGGGAATTTTTAGCCCCCTTAAAAGTGAAGATGTTGTGGGGGGTGGGTCCCAAAACAGCGGCTGTATTGGAAGAAATGGGGATCTTAACCATTGGGCAGTTGACCCAAGTCGACGAACGCCGCCTGGCCCAGCGATTTGGGAAAATGGGATCCGATCTGGCACGCCGGGCACGCGGCGAGGATGACCGCCCGGTGGAAGAGAGCCACACGGTCAAATCGATCAGCCAGGAGACCACCTTTGCCCGGGATGAAGCCGATGGGCAGGTGTTGGAAAAAGTGATCCGTGAACTTTCCACTCAGGTGGGGCACAGTTTGCGTAAAGAGGGCATTTGCGCCTGCACCATCCGCTTGAAGCTGCGCTGGGCTGACTTTACCACCATCACCCGCCAGACAACCCATAGCCAACCGGTCGACCAAGACCAGATCATCGCCGAGACGGCCATTACATTGTTACATCAAGCCTGGAAACCCGGCACCTTGGTGCGTTTGGTTGGGGTTGGCGCGGCGAACTTGACCGATAATATCCGCCAATTGGAGTTGTGGGATACGGAGGCAGATAAAGAACGGCGGTTGCTGCAAGCCGTGGATGCGCTCAAAGAGAAATTCGGCAATCAAACCATTCAGCGCGGATTTGATAAACCTGATGTAAAATCAAATATCCCTTCAAAATGAGCGGAGGTTTCCGTTGATCAAATCTGGTAAAGAAGAATGGCAGGATAAATTAATAAGCGGGCTGTGCCCGGCTTTATTTTTGTTGATCCTCAAGTTCACCTTTGACCTACTGGACCTTTATATCGGGCATTCCTCTGGTAACCCAGGGTTATTGATCCTGGCTTTAGCCGTACTGGCGATCACAGCCGTCCTTTTTGAGCAGTCGATGAGCAACCGTATCGTGGAAAACCGCCGGGTATGGATGGGTTTAGCCGGGGGCTTGTTGGCCTGGACGATCACCGAAATGGCCAGCCGGTTGAATGACATGGCTGTGGTGAGTGAAACCGGTATCATTTTATTCATATTGGTGCTCATGATCGTGGGGACATTGTGGCGGAGAGCGCTACCCATTGGGGCACGCCGCTTCATGCTGATCTTTTTCATGGCGTGGGTCAGCCAGCTTTTCCTGGCGGCAAAACTCATGGCTTCCGGCTGGTCGGATATTTTCATGTTGATCTTCACTGCGGTGGGAGTGATCGCGATCCTGGCTGTGTTCTTCTTGATCCTGTGGGTATTTTTCCGCAGCCATACTACCCGCCAGCGCATGGTCGCCAGCGCCTGGATCTGGTTCAGTTTGACCATATTCATCTTCGCTTTTTGGGGCAGCATTGTGTAAGCAAGAAAATAATATAAGAGCGCATCCCGAAGATTAACAATTCGGGATGCGTTTTTTTTTGTTTAATTATTGTTTTTTCGGTTATCCGTTTCCCGCGGGTTTATTAAGTAGATCTTTATACTGCTCCAGAACTTGCTGGGCGATCTCTTCCCAGGCATAAGCTTGGGCGGCCTGGGTAGAGGCTTCACCGAGCTGCCGGCGTAAAGCCGGGTTCTCGATCAGCAGGGTCAGTTTGGCTGCCAGGGCTTCGGGGTCGCGGTCGGGGACCACAAAGCCGGTCTTTCCATCCTGGATGAGGTAGGCAAGACCGCCGACCTGCGAGGCTACCACGGGCGTTCCGCAGGCCATGGCTTCCAGGGCAACCATGCCAAACGATTCATAATGCGAGGGCATGATCAACATTTGGGCGGATGAGTAGTAGTAGGGCAGGGTTTCTTGGGCGCGTTTCCCTAAAAAGATCACCAGGTCCTGTACATCCAGTTCCTTGCAGAGCCCTTGCAAGCGCTCCATCTCGGCGGACATATCCCCCGGGTTGGCTTCCGGTTCGCCACCGATGATGACCAGGTAATGCGGGCATTCCTGCAGAACACCCTGGTGAAGCATGATAGCGATCGCCCGGATCAAGGTGTCTATCCCCTTGAGGGGCTCGATCCTACCGACGAACAAGAGCAAACACTTATCAACCGGGATACCGATCACCTGGCGGGCTTCATCCTCGGGGATGGGGTAGAAGCGGCTGATATCCACCCCCGGAGGGATGATCACGATCTTACCGGCGGGGGCCTGATAAAGGAAATTCAATTGGGCTTTTTCAGCCGGGGTGGCAGCCACAATGCGTTCCACTTTTGCCAGGATCTTGCGCTCTCCATCCAGGCGCGCTTGCGGTTCATGTTCACATTCATTTTGGGTAATGCGGTTCTTCATCTCGCCCAGGGTATGGTACATGTGCAAAATGGGCGTGTTCCAATCGCGTTTCAGATCCAGGGCGGCTAAACCGCTCATCCAATAGTGGCTGTGGATCAGGTCGTATTTGATATTCTTTTCTTGGGCAAAACGGTGGATGTTTTCGCTGAATTCACCCAAATAGAGGGGCAGCTCGGATTTTGGCCGCGGGGTTTCAGGCCCGGCGGGGATGTGCACTACCCGGTTGCCGTAACCGAGATCATGCAGCACATGCGGTACATGTTCATCCTGAGAGCGGGTGAATACATCCACATGCACCCCCAAGCGCCCCAGGGCATAGGTGAGCTCGCGTACGTATACATTCATCCCACCGGTATCTTTACCCCCAAGGGTGGCCAAAGGGCAGGTGTGGTACGAAAGCATGGCGATATTCAGCGGCATGGGTGATTTCCTTGTATCAACTGAAAAATTACTGATATAATTGCGCCCGCGCCACCATAGCTCAGTTGGTAGAGCAGACGTTTCGTAAACGCCAGGTCATGGGGTCGAGACCCATCGGCGGCTCTGAATTTTG
>DATMYN010000250.1:0-4060 GCA_035560875.1 Longilinea sp.
GTGTTGTAATCGTACAGGCGCGGGGTATCGGTGGCCATGACTTCCCCTACCGTTATCCCGGCCATTACCTGAACATCGCGTCCGTGCTCGATGTAGATGCCCTGGCGGGCCAGCGAGAGGGTGTAGACCGACTCAGGTATGATGCGCCGTTTGATCGCCAGGCTGATGATCACAACCGCCATGAGCGGTAGCAGGATGCGGTAATCGTTGGTCATTTCGAACAACAGGAGAATCGCCATCAAGGGTGCATGCACGGAGGCGGCTAATACAGCACCCATGCCCACCAGCGCAAAAGCAGCCGGCGCTAGACCCAAGGAAGGAAAGAGCAGGTTGCTGACCTCACCAAACGCAGCCCCTAAAACGGCGCCTAAAAATAGAGTAGGGGCAAAAACACCGCCTTGAAAACCACCCGCCAGACTGACCGGGGTAAGGATCAACTTAGCCGCCAGCAGGATCAACAAGATCCATAGGTTATGCGGGGCGCTGTTGAGAACGCTGTCTATCGTGGAATATCCGGAACCGAATAATTGCGGCAGCCAGATGCCAACCGTACCAACCACCAAGCCGGCTAAGGCGGGTTTGATCCATTGGGGGAGTTTGGCCGCATTGGATATTTGTTTGGTCCTATCCAATAAATAGGTAAAGGCGGCGGCCGTAAGGCCGGCCAGGATGCCCAACCCAATATAGAGCAGGGCTTCCCAAGGGGAATGGATGGTGTAGGTGGGGACGTGGAAAGATGGTTCCGCACCGCTTACCCAGCGTGTAAAAGCACTGGATATGACGCTGGATAGAACCACAAGGCTTAACGCGCTGCCAGTAATATCCGCTAACAGGACTTCCAAAGCGAAGAAGACCCCCGCAATGGGGGCGTTGAACGCTGCCGCAATGGCTGCCGCCGCCCCGGCGGCTGTTAACGAACGCAGCCGGTCTGTGGATAGGTTGAAGCGCTGGCCGATGAACGACGCAAAATTCGCCCCGATCTGCACGGAAGGATCTTCCGGCCCAACAGAAGCGCCGCTGCCGATAGAGAGAATAGCACCGATGATGCGAACGGGTGCTTCAACCAGGCGGAGTTTACCGCCGTGTAAAGCCACCGCCGAAATGACTTCAGGAACGCCAAAAAGTTTGCTTTTACTCTTGAGCAGCAGGAATAACCCCCCCACCAACAAACCGCCGGCAACCGGGATGAGCATGACAGCCCAATGTCCGAGCCAGTTCGTGAGTGCAAACCCGGCCCGTTCAAACATGAACCGCTGCACGAGCTGGATGAGCCATTTAAACAGCCAAATCCCGACGCCGGCCATCAAACCAACAACCAGTCAAAAGCCGCCAACCACCAGCAGACCTTTAATGATCTCCGGTTGGAATAATTTATTGAAATTAAAGGATTTTAACGGCCGTTCAGTAGACATAAGCTTACAATTTCAATCGCTAATAGGTTCCTCTACACCTTCGGTTAAGACCTGACGGTACAAGGAGCGGACATTGCGACGATGAAGCTCTTCGGCCAAACCGCCGAGGAACACCCGGCTTTTACCACATGTTTCGATCTCAATTTGCGCCAAGGCATCTAGATAGTTGCGTTTTTTGGAAGCGGAACGGACGGATTTCCGAAGGGCTGCCAGATAAGCCAAATTTTCTTTGACCGCTTCGTCGATTTCACCGCGCAGGATTATATCTCCATGCCCTTGCACAATATTTTCCAGACCCATCTTGCCGATCTTCTTGATGGTGGTGGTCATTTCCTCGATATCACCATCCACAAAGTACGGTACGGACATAAAGGCATCCCCGGCGAATAATACCCGGTCTTCTTCTACCAGGATCGAGATACCGTCGGGACTGTGGCCGGGAGTCGGCATTAGCACCAGGTTTTTCTTGCCCACCCGTAAAGAGACCGTACCTTCGTCAAAGGTTAAATGGGGCAGCACCAACTTAATTTGTTTGAAGGCCTGGTTTTGGCGTTTTACCTGCTCGAGGGCAGCCGGACCTTTTTCCGCGATGAGCTGCCGGCAAAGAGAATGAGATAAGACGGTCGCCCCGGGGAAGAAACCGTTTCCCCAGGAGTGATCGGCATGACTGTGCGTGTTTATGACGTAGCGTACCGGTACATTCAGTTGTTCCTCAATAAAGCCGCGCATGGCAAGCGTTTCTTCAGGAAGAGCTAACGTGTCGATGACTACAGCCCATTGGGGACTGGTGATCGCGCCTGCTGTCACCTGTGCATATACATCACTTTGAAACCAATATACATTTTCCGATACGCGTTCTCGCTGCATATCTTCCTTCCAATTAAAAGAAATCAAGGCCTGGATCGGGAAAACCCCAGGCATTGTTTGAAGGATAGCATAAATAAAAGGAAAAGTCAAAAAAAGGCCATTTTTAAGGACTTTTTTTGACTTTTCATCCCTGCAATGAAGAAACCACCCAAAAGGGTGGTTTCTTGAATGACTTGATTAGAGCACTTTGCTTAAAAATGCTTTCGTGCGTTCCTGTTTGGGATGGCTGAATAGTTCATCCGGAGAAGCTTCTTCAACGATCAAACCGCCGTCCATAAAGATCACCCGGTCGGCAGCCGCTTTGGCAAAGCCGATCTCGTGCGAGACCACCACCATGGTCATACCTTCTTTAGCCAGGTTTAACATAACATCCAACACCTCTTGGATCATTTCCGGGTCCAGGGCGCTGGTGGGCTCATCGAAAAGCATGATCTTGGGGTTCATCGCCAGCGCACGGGCGATCGCCACACGCTGTTGTTGACCGCCGGAAAGCTGCAGCGGGAAATTATCCGCCTTTTCAGGGATACCTACTTTTTTCAACAGGTCATCCGCAGTGGACCGGCAGGTATCCTTCCCTCGTTTTCGCACGATGCGCTGTGCCAGACAGATGTTATCTTGCACGGTAAGATGCGGGAAAAGATTGAAGGATTGGAAGACCATCCCCACCTCGGTGCGGACGGCGTTAATATTCTCAGCCGTATCCAGTGGGATCCCATCTACGATGATCTGACCTTTATCGAATTCTTCCAACCGGTTGATACAGCGCAGCAGTGTGGATTTTCCCGATCCGGAAGGGCCGATAATGACGATCACTTCGCCTTTATTTACATCCAGGCTGATCCCCTTAAGGGCGTGGAGTGACCCGAAATATTTCTCGACATTTATTATTTGAATGATTGGATCGGCCATGGTTAGCGCTCCATCTTGGTTGTTTTTTCCAGGTAAGCAACCAGCCTGGCTGTCAAAAGCGTCATAACAAGGTAGAGCAAAGCCACCATCAGGTAAGTTTCGATTGGCAAGAAGTGCGAGGCATTGTATTCCCGGCCGCGGCGGGTCAGGTCTGCCACTGCTACGACACTTACCAAGGAGGAGTCTTTAAGTAACGTGATGAATTCGTTCCCAACCGGGGGCAGGATCATCCGGATGGCTTGCGGTAAGATAACATGCCGCATAGCCTGGAAATAGGTCATGCCTAGACTGCGGGCTGCTTCCATCTGACCTTTAGGGATACTTTGGATCCCTGCCCGGAATACTTCACTCATGTAAGCACCGTAACAGATGGTTAACCCCACAATGGCCATAAATAAGCCATTGGTTTGGTAATTAGCCATGCTGTCGATATTCAGTGTAGCTCCCAAGGTGCGAATAATGCTGGGGAGGGCGAAGTACCAAAATATCAGTTGGACTAATAACGGGATGCCGCGGATCACTTCTACATAGATCATTGCAAGTGTACGGATGATCACATTCTTGGATAGCCTCGCCAGCCCTCCAAGCAATCCAACAAAAAGGACCAGGACAAATGCGATCAGGGTTACGTAGATCGTGATCCAGATACCGTCCCGCACAAATACAACGATATCGCGATAGGGAAAAGGTGAGAAAACAACCAGTAGGATGATCAGGATGATCACCCCGAAAACCAGATACCAACCTGAATCAACTTTTTTCAGTTTTTGGTACCAATTATCAGCAGGTCTTTCATCGGGGGGGATAAATTCTGAATGTTTTATCATAATTGATTAGTAAAAAAAGCCTGCGAGACCGTTACAGTCTCGCAG
>DATMYN010000251.1:0-2771 GCA_035560875.1 Longilinea sp.
TGGTCATGGTGTTGGCAATGCCAATGGCTGCCACCAGCAGGGCAATAGCACCCACCCCGCCGAAGATCAACTGCAGGATGGTGAAGAAATTGGTGATGCCTTGCAGATACTGCTGGGGGGTACTGGCTTGAAAGCCCAAGGCATTAATGGCATCGGCCACATCTAATACATAATCCACATCAGTAGCGCGCACAACCGCCTGAGAATAACCATCTTTGTTGCGGTTCACGCGAGTTCCGGAATACCATTCATTCCAGGCAGTCAGATCATCCATGGGTACATAGACGGACCAATCGGCTTCTCCGCTGGATTGCGCTAACACGCCAACAACCCGAATACTCACATTTCGAGTTATTGTATTCCCTTCAGAATCCCAACGGGTCAATTGCATCTGAAGGACCTGACCCATCAGGTCGGGCGGATCACCCGGTTCCTGGCCAGGACGTATGTTAGGATCGTAGAAATTCATCGCCACGGTGTAACCGATTACTGCCGTACCGCGTGCCAGGGTAGTTACCCCTTCATTTGCCGTCACACCTAGGTCTGCCAGATCGTCGGTACCGATCCCAATCACATTACTCCACCCCTGTAACCGTCCAACCTCCAGCGTTCCGCAGCTATAGCAATATTCCTGCGGGATTACCATGCTCACATTCGGTAATTCGGAAATTTGGCGTAAATATGAGGTGGTTAACAATTGGATCTGGCTTCCACTGCCTCCTCCGCCGCCACTCATCATGACCATTCCACCACCAGCGTACGTAGTATTGGCTGAATAATCAGGGTAAACATCGATGCGGGTCAGGTCGTTGATCCCATATAGCTGGCTGGTATAGCTTTCCTGCAGCCCAATTGCCAGGGATACCAAGAGCACCACGGCGGCTGTTCCAATGACCACACCGACAGCCGTTAGGGCAACCCGGCCTTTACGGCGGTTAAGGTTATCCAAGATTAACTGGAATAGATCAATAAAGCGCATAGTATGCCTTTGCTGCTATCCCTTAACCGGAGTAACCGGTGCTGTTTCCGTCGGAGCGGTGTCAATCGTCACTGCTGGCGCCGGTACTGAGCTGTCGAGTCCGATCAAGCCCAAGAAGAACCGACCGACTTTTTGCCAGAATGTTTCTTCAGTTCCAATCCCCATGCTTGGGTCACCGCCCCCGCCACCCGTGATCGTCCCTTCGATAGGATTCCCGTTTTCGTCCAGCATCGGACCCATATCGGCGGCAGGCATGACCTCAATTTCCAGAGTCTGGTTGATGGTGCGGAGTTCATTGAAATCATCGGTGTAATTGATCTCGATATTCAATTCTAACGGCCCTTCTTGGATGGGCATTATCGAGGCATCCAAAGTAAAGTAGCCGCCTGCATCCAGGGTACCCACCAACATTGTCCCGTTGGAGATGATTGAGTCGTCACTGGCTGTCACCGTCATATTACCCAGCACGGTAGAGCGGCGGCCCAAGTTCGAGATCTGCAGAGGAAGGACATTATCCATACCGGCCATGATCGGGGATGGATCCATGTAGAAAGACACATCTACATTAGGCAAGGAATAGACCAGTAAAGTGATTACCTGATCATCCACCACGCGGTTGCCGCGCATATCGGTGCCGACAAAAGAAAGCCGCAACGTATAAGCCCCCGGGTTGGCGCTGACATTCACTACCAGACGCTGATCCACATTTACAATTTGACCGGCGCTGACATCCCCCAAGAAAACAACATTCGAACTATCCAACGGAGCAAAGGTACCCAGATCGGCTCCCGAGCCGGAAACACCGGATTGGGGTGTTGATTGTGTATCCGCGGTACCAGAACCGCCGCCAAAGATCAACGAAACCGAGCGGGCGCTTTCAGATCCCATATTTTGGACATGCAGGGTTAGCTCAAACATACTGCCCGGCTGCAGCGGGTCGATATCAGTCTCATATCCGGTCACGATAAATTGCGGCCTGGCCATGGTTGTGGGTGTACGCGTCGGCCCGGTATAGCCAGAGTAGACCGGAGATGACAGATCTAATGCAATGGTGAAGTCGGCTGTATATGGTGTACCGCCAGCATCGTTGTAGGCAACATGCACGGTGGTAGTACCCATGGTCTGCCCGGTTAAACTGGATGAGGCCACCATGGATTGGCTTATGCCTTGTGAAGTACCCGCAGCCATGGAGGAGGTAACAATCATGCCTCCCGAGTTGTTCGGGAAAAAGCTTTCACCGGAAAATGATACGATAATATTGTTGGCCGGAGCTGAACCCTGGTTACGCAGTGTCAGGGACAAGGTAAATGACTGCCCTGGGGTAATGCTGCTGTTGTTCACACTATAGGATTCTATTGTGATCAACGGGCGCGTATACGTGGTTGGGATTGGGGCAACAACGGAAGTGGTCAATGAAATCGAGGTGTTAAGCGAAGCTCCATCCGTAAAGGTAATATAGGCAATATCATTAGCGCCAACCCCTGCCAGTGCCGGGATGGCTACATTAACCGTCATCGATGCTGAACCAGAAGCCGGCACGGTCAGTGAAGTTACGTTGGGCTGGGTGGTCCAGCCATTAATGGAAGAGGCGCTGATATTGACTGTCACATCCGAAACATCATCATTCGCCAGCGTGATCGAATAACTGACGACCTGTCCCGGTAAACCGGAAAGCGTAGTACTGGCAGGTGTTACCGTGACGGTATGCAATGGCGCCGCCTGAGCCATCAAGATAGGTTGGGCGGTAATTAAACCGGCCACAAGGAAAATTATCAAAAAACCACTTAAACGT
>DATMYN010000252.1:0-2431 GCA_035560875.1 Longilinea sp.
GCTTATTGATGCCCTGCTGGGCAATTGTTTCGTTACTTCACGTCTGCCACTTCTTTTCTACAATAGATTTCCAAGGAATTCCTTGCGGATGGAACGGCATTTGTGCGTGATGTGACGATCCATCCGTTTTATTTATTAACAGGATTGAGCATGAAAATTCGAACAGCTTGCTTTGAAAGCGATGCACCTGCTATCGCCTCCATCTGTACCCTGGGTGAACCGGATCAGCCGGTTAGCACAGAGATGGTGCGCACCTGGTTTGAGCGTGATGCCGCCGGGCGGACCAGCTTGCGCCTGGTTGCACAGGATGATAACGGGGATGTGAGTGGGTATTGCGCTGCAGTCCATGACACCTGGATCCCCGACGGGCATTTCTTTTATTGGATGGGGGTATTTCCCTCCCATCAAGGGAAAGGATGCGGTACGGCTTTGTGGAAAGCCGCCCAGGTTTTTATGCAGGAGCATGGTGTTACCCGCATCATGAGCGAAGTACTGGATAACGCCCCGGCAGGTTTGGCGTATGCACAGAAAATCGGTTTTACCATCGACCGCCAGATTTTCGATTCATCCTTGGATCTGACCACCTTCGATGAGGCCCCTTTTCTGGAAGGAATAAAAAGGGTTGGGAACGAAGGCATCCGTTTTTGTTCCTTGGCTGACTTTCCGGATACCCCCGAGAACCACCAAAAGTTCTATGAATTGAATTTTGCGGTCGTGCAGGACATCCCTGGGGAAGATTGGGAATTCGCTGAATACCACAAGTTCTTCGAGGAACGCATTTGGGGGTCGCCGCGCTTCCGGCGCGAAAACCATATTTTGGCGCTGGATGGGGATACCTGGGTGGGTTTTGCGTCAGTGGCTCTTTTCCCTGAAGATCACCGCGCCTACAACAATACCACCGGCGTGATCCGGGCCTACCGGGGCCGGAAGATCGCTGTAGCGCTCAAAGTACTGGCGGCGCGCTACGTCCGCAGCCGGGGAGCGCTGACCATTACCACCGATAATGATTCGACCAACGCCCCGATCTTGGCGGTAAACCAAAAAATGGGTTATATCCCCAGACCGGGGAAGTATATGCTGGTGCGGACAGAAGGAGCGGGAACTGCCTAACGGCATTTGGGTCTTGATATCTTGAATAGTAAATGCTATACTCCATATACCATCCATATGGATGGTATATGGAAGTTATTTCTCAAGGAGATTCCAATGCCTGACAGTGAAAAAATCACCATTAATATGTCCGCTGTGGACCTGGGTAAGGTCGATCTGCTGGTGCAGGATGGGCAGTATTCCAACCGCACCGATTTTATCCGGACTGCCATCCGCTCCCAGTTGGAGAAGCACACATACGAGATCCAACAATCGGTGATCCGCAACTCCTTTGTGATCGGCGCGATGGTCAACACCCGTAAAGACCTTGAAAAAGCCAAAGCTAAAGGGGAAAAATTGAATATTGCCGTGATCGGGTTGTTGACCCTGGATAACGACATCCCGGCCGAATTGGCCGGCGAGGTGATCGAATCGGTACGGGTGCGGGGTGTTTTCATGGCCAGTGAGGCGGTAAAAGCGGCCTTGGCTGACCGGATGAAGTAGAAGAGGTGAGATAAATGGGTTGGTGTTGGACTATAATTCTTTGATGTATTTGGGGTTCGCTTGTTTACACCACCAGGAGGAAATTTGGATTCTTCAAAGGTCTCAACGGTTCGCAAAGAAGCTGAAGATTTATTTAACCACGGCCGCTGCTGTGCGGAGAGCGTGCTGCTGGCATTGGCCAATGCCCAGGGAATTAACTCAGACCTGATCCCCAAGATCGCCACCGGGTTTTGCGGCGGCATGGCGCGCACAGGCTGCCAGTGCGGGGCGATCAGCGGGGCAATGATGGGCATCGATCTGGTATTGGGGCGCGCCCAGCCGGATACCTCCAACCAGGATTGCTACGAGGCCATACAGCGGTTGATCCGGGAATTCGAAGCCGAGTTTGGCAGCCGATACTGTTATGAATTACTGGGTTGTGACCTTAATACCCCGGAGGGTCATGCTGCCTACCAAGCCCGCGGGTTGAAAGTTCAGTGTACCGTTTATACCGGCAAAGCCGCCGAGATCGCCGCGCAGATCATTACCGAGAGTTCTACGCAGGGTGCTTGAAGGGTGATATTCCCTCTTGGGAATTACACCCCACGGTATTCAGTCATCCATCCTGAATGAACCCAAGGCAACAAAGTTGATTCTTTGGTTTATTCGTTAATTTGTGGGAGGCAAGAAGGGGGGAGAACGATCACTTGAAAAAAGTAACGCTGGCAAGGCTGCTATGATTCGTTCATGGTTAATAGGAGGATAACAATGTTAAATAATTTCACTCAACAAGTAACGAATAAATATATCTTATTAACTATCGTTCCTTGTTTTTTAGCCACCCTCGGGTTGGCAAACG
>DATMYN010000253.1:0-4436 GCA_035560875.1 Longilinea sp.
CAATAATGGATTACCTTACTCCATCCATACGTTATTTCAAATTATTTTTATCCACACTGCTTAACACTGTTTCAAAACGGTTCAAGGCATCATCAACCACTTCGTCGGAATCCGCCATGCTCGTGTAGATGCGGCTCCCTGCCAGGGTGATGATCCCTTGAGCTGTGTACGCCATGCCCATTTCTTCCATGAAGTGCTTGCGGGGTTTCAGCTCGCGGGCGATCTTCAAGGGGTTCTTGAAATCCAACAGCATGGTACCGGCCGTCTCAAGGTGTACGATCGGACCTTGGTTATATGCCACGAAGGGCAAACCGAGACGGTCGACGATCTCTTTCAAGCCCTTACATAACCGGTCGCCGGCCAAACCAGCTTTTCCGGCTGCATTGGTGCGCTCCATCTCAAGGAGTGAATAATAACCGGCTGCGCAGCTGAGCGGATTAGCAGACAAGGTTCCGCCGACATACGCACGCTGGTTGCTTCCGCCGATACCGGCTGCCAGGTGCATCATGATGTCGCGCCGGCCGCCTAGACCGCCGGCCATCGGGTAACCGCCGGAGACACATTTACCAAACACGGTCAGGTCGGGTTTTACCTTGAAATAGCCCTGCGCCCCTCCCATGCCTAGCCGGAAGCCGGTTACCACCTCATCAAAGATCAACAAGGCGCCGAATTCATCACACAGCTCACGCACTTTTTGGTTGAAATCCGGGTAGACCGGGCGTGTGCCGCTTTCGGGGCCAACCGGCTCAAGCAGAATGGCAGCCGTGCCGCCGCGCAAGCGATTCAAACTCAATAATCGCCGCAGTTGGTTCAAATCATTCGGGTAGAATTCCTGGGTATCGGCACTGCACCCGGCAGGGATACCGGCGGCTTCGTACCGCCCGGTCCCGGGAATGTGCAAACCGTAGACCAACTGGTCGCTCCACCCGTGGTAGGCGCCGCCCACCTTGATGATCTTCTTCTTACCGGTGAACGTCCTCGCCAGACGGATGGCCGCCATGTCGCTTTCAGTTCCGGATCCTAACATGCGGAACATTTCCACTGCCGGCATGTACTGGCGGATCTGGCGCGCCAGCTTTAATTCATACTCATGGAATAACCCGGTAACCGGTCCACAATGTTCCAGTAACTCGTGGATCTTCTCTCTGAGCGGTTTGTAATTGTTGCCCAGCATGATCGGTCCACCAGCCTGCAGAAAATCGGTGTACCGGTTACCATCCACATCCCAAAGATAAGCACCCTCCGCACGATCAATGGCCATGGGGAACGGAAAGTTAAAGGCCAGATTGTGCTGTACACCACCCGGGATATATTCCTTGGCCTCATCCGTCAATGCCTTTGATTTCTGGCATTTTGTGTCGTAATAGGTACGGTACTCAGCCAGCTTTTCAGCCTTGATCGAAAGCGGCGGTTGGCGGACCAGATCATTCAACCGGGCGTACACTTCGTCCGTATCATGCCATTGCGAAATTGCGTAAGGGTATTCGCTCATATGCTACATCCCCATGCCTTTGAAGGGGTCAACCCAGGTTTCCAAGGCAACGCGCAGCTCGGTGAATTCCTTGGCTGCATCTTCCAATGAACGACCCTGCATGGTTGCATCGATAGCCTGGCGGAATGCTTTGGCGCCGGCAACCGGTCCCTGCGGGTGAGCATGGATACCGCCACCCGAACCGATAACGATGTTGGCACCGAGGTCTTTCATCACATTCGGGACCATCTGCGGGGTGATACCGCCGCTGGCCATGGGGAAGGCCGGTTTGATATTATAGAGCGGGAACGATAAGTTCTGTGCCACGCGGGTAAATTTTTCGGGCAGGACGGGACCTTTACCGTACGGCGCCGGGAAGACCACAATATCGGCACCGGCCAGGCGGGGCAGTTTACCCAATACCAGGTGGGAACTGAGGCCATGATATTCCGATTCGTACATAGCGCCAGCTACATCCATGTGCCCCAAAATTGGAACATTCACCTTTGGATCTTCTGCTAAAGCCCGCAGCACTGGGAAGCCGGTGGCGAGATAGTTGACCATGATGGCATTGGCGCCCAATTCAACCGCCCGGTGAGCATTCTCGAAAACATTCGGGATCTCATCGGTAACGTTGACAGCGTACAGGGTATGCTCGCCTTTTTCTTCGAAGGCCTGTCGTTCAGCATCCATGTAGAGCTTCATGCGGTCTTTGATCTGGTTGAAGGAAGCATTAGCGATCAATTCGTCATCTTTGATGATATCGCACCCGCCGATAGCGGCAGCCCGGAATAAATTAACACCGACTTCCGGTGTGTACCCGGTGCAGGGTTTGATCATGTTGTTCAGCAGGGGGCGATCCTTGACACCCAGAATCTCGCGGATACCCTTGATACCGAAGCGGGGTCCCTGGAATCCGTTTGTGTAATCCTCGGGGAAGCGGATATCCAAAACCTTGAGGCGGCCGGCCATGGAGATGTTACCAACGATGGTTGTCAGCATCATGGGGATCTGCGGACCAAAATTCACGATCGGGAAGGCGATTTGGATGACGTAATCGCGGAACTCAACATCCTTGGGGAGCATGAATTCATAATCGGGGACTTCATAGCAGCCGATCACTTTAGCTACATAATTGCGGCGCACTTCGGGGGTCTCACCGGGAACAGGTAACCAGGTACCCGTGGATTGTTCGATGGCCAGAGCGGGCGCCAGCATAGGCACCGGTACCGATCTCGGGAACGAGGCGAGATAGGTAGCTACAGCGTATTTGGAATAATCAATACCATCCGGTAACGCTACAGGCATAGATTCAACTTCGATTTTTTTCATTGTAGTTCTCCTAGAATAGATATGGTGTGCTCATTTTCGTTATGCCGATTGGCATTTCTTAAAACGAGCCTCATTTACATCGTGATACAGACCTTGCAAACAGCGATACAGGCGCTTATAGGCCTGAAACAGACCATCGTAGCATTCGCCGTTACAGGCTTGCGGTTCAAATATATGGTCAACCTTGACCACTTTCTTCAGGCTGGCAAAATCCGGATACAAACCCAAACCGACAGCGGCGGTCAGCGCAGCTCCAACCGCACCGGCTTCAAGCGGATGGGCAACCGCTTCCACCCGCCTTCCGGTCACATCGGCAATGATCTGCATCCACGGATCGCCGCGCGCCCCGCCGCCGATCACGCGCAGTACCGGCAGGGGATAATGGAATTCTTTTTCAACCAATTCGATCATCCAGCGCAGGTTATAGGCAACCCCTTCATACATAGCCCGTAAGAGGTGTTCACGGGTGTGCTCAGCGCTAAGGTTGAAGAAGGTCGACCTGACCCACGTATCCGCCACAGGGGAACGCTCGCCATAGATCCACGGGGTAAAGATCAACCCATCCGAACCCGGTGGAATGGTTTTCGTCATCTCATCCATCAATTTATAGACATTGGGTATCTTCGGATCCATTTTTTCAGCTTTATAAAAGTTGTCAGCGATCCATTTCAAACAAGCACCGGCGGTCTCCATTTCAGAGGATAAAAAGGCCATATCCGGATCGGCCGCCTGCAAACATACAACCCCATCGTTGCCGGTGAAAGCCTTTTTGGTGGTAACCCCGACCCACCCCGATGTGCCAAGGTAAATGTGTCCATCACCCTCACATACCGCGCCGGAACCGATGGCGGCACTTTGCATATCACCGCATCCCCCAAACACCGGTGTGCCTTCCAACAATCCCAGCTCGGCTGCGGCTTCCTTGGTCAATGAGCCCACTTTATCGTTCGAACGCACCAATTTGGGGAACTTAGCGATATCCAAACCAATGTATTTCGCAACGCCGCGCAGCCAATCTTTTTTGCTGATCTCAAAACCAAAAGCGGATGCGCACGACCATTCCATTACCCTTACTCCGGTTGACCGGTAGGTAAGGTAACCATTCACATCCAAAAAGCATTCCATCTTATTGTAAATATCAGGTTCTTTTTCTTTCAGCCACATCAATTTAGGCAGGGCATCCTTGCCGGTCAGGGCCGTACCCCCGATGATCGCAAACACACGCGGCCCAAGGAATTTTGCCATCATGCGGCTGGCTTGTTCGGCCGCGCGTCCATCAAGCCAAATGATCGCCGGACGGAGCGGTTTGGGAGAGTCTTTGCTCATGGGTACGATCCCCATAAGCTGGGTAGTATGGGTTATGCCAATGATCTCTTTGGGTGATATTCCCAATTTACTCATCACCTTGCGGGTGGAAGATACCACCGCTGCCCACCAATCTTCGGGGTTTTGTTCGGCCCAATCAGGTTTGGGGTACTGGGTTGAATATTCAACCGTAGCTGTAGCGCAAACATTCCCATTAACCTCAACCAGTACCGCTTTATTCCCGCTAGTACCGGTATCATGAGCAAGGAAATATTGGCCCATTGTTTTTCTCCCTTTTGCAAATTTTGTTAGTTGCATTGTGAGGCAA
>DATMYN010000254.1:0-3703 GCA_035560875.1 Longilinea sp.
GAGCCAGGTAAGCTATCAAAACCGGGCTGGAGCCGTATTCAGTTTTGACGATATGGTCGAAATGAGCTACACCGATGGCATTATCGTGCTTCAGCACGGCAAGATCATCTACGAGCGCTACTTGAACGGTATGCAGCCCCAAAGTTTACACGCCTGGGCTTCGGGAAGTAAATCCCTTACCGGGGTATTAGCTGCCCAATTAGCCAGGGAGGGAGTATTCGACCCGAAGGACCTGGTCGGCAAGTATCTGCCGGAGTTGAGGACCAGCGGGTTTGGCGATGCCACCATCCAGCAGGTGATGGATATGACCACGGCCGTCCGGTTTGCAGAAGATGATGTTGACCCTGTCACGGAAAGCTTTGCCAATGGGATCGCCATGGGCTGGCGGGATATACCTGTAGGCTACAGCGGACCGGCTAACTGCTATGAGCATCTGGCAAGCATGAAAAAGAACGGTTCCCATGGCGAAAGATTTTCCTATATTACCGCCAATACAGATGTGTTAGCCTGGCTGATGAAAAGGCTTTTAAACCGTACATTATCACAGATCATGAGCGAACGGTTGTGGTCAAAGATTGGCGCTGACCGGGATGCTTTCTGGATCGTGGGCCCGGCTGCCGTCGAAACGGCAGGATCGGGATTGCTGACCACCTTACGGGATATGGCCCGCTTTGGCCAAATGATGGTTCAGGGTGGGTATTTCAATGGCCAACAAATCATCTCCCCTGATGTCATTCGAGAAATCGAAGCTGGTGGTGATAAAGAAGCTTTCGCCAAAGGACCGGCTGCCGGGCCGACCAATCAGGGCTGGAGCTACCGTCATCAATGGTGGCTGACGCATAACGATCACCGCACTTATCTGGCAATGGGGTACGGCGGGCAGATGGTCTATATCGACCCGGCAGTGGAGATGGTGATCGCTAAATTTAGCTCCTATCCCACTCCCACACCGGCAGGTAACGAGTTTTACAGCATGTTCGGTGCTTTTCCGGTCCTGGCAAAATATCTAGAAGCAAATTAAAGATTGATATTGACTCGCCCAGTAATGTGGGTATAATGTATCGAACAACGCTTTGACCAGGACGAGTACCCTGGGTCGTGATGAACAGAGAGAACGGCAGTTCGCTGAGAGCCGGTCACTTCACCCCTGGAGAAAACCCCCTGTGAGCGGTGGCTTGAACGGAAACCAAGTAAAGTCAACGGCTGACCCCGTTACCGGTCTCAGAGATGGTCGGTGTAAATCGACTAAACTGGGTGGAACCGCGCGATCGCCACTCTCGCCCCAGTGCGAGAGTGGTTTTGTTTTAACCCCGCCCAACGGGAATACTTTGAGGAGGAAAGAATGACCGACCATATGCAAGAACGCTATCAGGATACGCTTCTGTACCGTATCCGCCACTCGGCTGCCCATGTGATGGCGCAGGCCGTGCTGGAAAAATTCCCCGAGGCCAAGATCGCGATCGGACCAGCCATCGATGATGGCTTCTACTACGATTTTGACCTGCCGCGTCCACTGGTGCCTGAAGACCTGGATGAGATCCAGAAACGCATGGTGGAGATCATCAAAGCGAACATACCGTTTACCCGCAAGGCTGTCTCCGCGGATGAAGCCCGCAAGGTCTTCAAAGACCAACCCTACAAACTGGAGTTGATCGATGGGCTGGAGCAGGGCGGCACCGATGAAGATGGTAATCCGCTGGATGAGAAACCTGAAATTTCCCTTTACACCCAGGGTATTTTTACCGACCTGTGCCGCGGCCCGCATGTAGAAACAACGGGACAGATCAACCCGAAAGCGATCAAGCTCATGCAGGTCTCTGGCGCCTACTGGCGGGGTGATGAAAAACGCCCCATGCTGCAGCGCGTGTACGGTACGGCCTGGTATAAACCCGAAGATCTCGAGCACCACCTTTGGCAGCTTGAAGAAGCCAAGAAGCGCGACCACCGCAAGCTGGGCAAGGAATTGGAAATATTCACTTTCGATGATGAAGTCGGTCCCGGCTTGCCCCTATGGCTGCCAGCCGGCGGCGCCATGATCGAAGAGATCGAGCGATTGGCAAAAGAGATGGAGTTAAAACGCGGTTATGTGCGGGTGCGCACGCCTCACATCAGCAAAGAAGACCTCTTTTTACACAGTGGTCACCTGCCGTATTATGCTGAAAGCATGTACCCGCCCATGGAAATGGAAGGGGTTAAGTATTACGTCAAACCGATGAACTGCCCCATGCACCACAAGATCTTTGGCAGTAAACCGCGCAGCTACCGCGACCTGCCGCTGCGCCTGGCGGAATACGGTACCTGTTACCGTTTTGAGAAAAGCGGCGAATTATTTGGTCTGATGCGGGTGCGCTCGATGCAGATGAACGATTCGCACATCTACTGTTCCAAGGAACAGTTTGAGCAGGAATTTACCAGTGTAATATTCCTGTACCTGGAATATTTCAAACTGTTCGGCATTACCGATTACATGATGCGCTTCAGCACCCACCACGCCCGCGGGTTTGGTAAGAAATATGTCAACAATCCCGAACTGTGGAAGAAGACCGAAGACCTGGTACGCACGGCGATGGATAACCACAACATCCCATATGTAGAAGTTGCCGATGAAGCCGCCTTCTACGGACCGAAGATCGATGTACAGGTGAAGAGCGCCATCGGGCGGGAGTTCAGCCTGGCGACCAACCAGGTCGATTTTGCCCAGCCGGACCGCTTTGGCTTGAAGTTCATCAATGAGCAGGGGCAGGAAGAAACCCCCTTGTGCATCCACCGGGCGCCGTTGAGCACGCACGAACGCCTGGTCGGGTTCTTGCTGGAGCATTACGCCGGGAACTTCCCTGTGTGGCTGTCACCGGAACAAGCCCGCATCATCCCGATCACCGATAACCAAAATGAGGCCGCCGTCAACCTGGCTGCCCGTTTACGCGATAACGGTGTACGCGCCGAAGCCGACCTGGATGCCGACCGGATGAACGGCAAGATCCGCAAAGCCCAGCTCATGAAGGTGCCCTATATGCTCGTGATGGGTGAGCGCGAGGTGGAAGCCGGTACGGTAGCTTTACGCAAACGTGATGGCTCGCGTGCCGATAACATGCCCGTGGATGAATTTGTCGCCTTGGTCAAGGACCGCATCGCCACCCGGTCTGCGGAACTGTAAACCTGTATTTTATTCCTAATACACCCTTGGAGATGACGATAGCTCCAAGGGTGTTTTTTTCATTCGTTCGCCCCCTCCTACCTCCCCCAGATGCGAGTTGAGATCCGAAATTTGTTGTTACCTCCTACCCGCATCTGGGCGCAATGCGTGCTTCGCGAGGAGATGTCCGGAGGACAGAGGGGGCATTCATCGCTCGAAAGCCATTATCTATATTTATGGGTTGTTACCAACCGGCAAGGATTAAACGCAAAAAACATCTATTCTTCCAAACCTTTCTCACCAAACCTTGCCCAACTATGTGATAATAGCGCTATGAGCCAACGAGACAATCAACGGACCACGAATACTGCGATTTCCGGTACAGCCACCATGCGCTTTCGAGATGAGCCGGTGCCTATCGCCTTATTTGGTGAAGTGGGTAAGGATTTTGGCGCAGCCGAGATGGCCCAGATGGAAAAAGCAGCCCGTTTACCGGTGGCGGTGAAGGCTGCCATCATGCCGGATGGACACCCCGGGTACGCCCTGCCGATCGGGGGTGTGATCGGTTTG
>DATMYN010000255.1:0-3176 GCA_035560875.1 Longilinea sp.
AATGGTGAAGACAAGGACAGGATCCCAGCCTTGGGGGAATTAAGCCAGGAATTGGGGATCAGTGTCGCGACATTACGTGAACAACTTGAGGTAGCCCGAGTTCTTGGTGTCGTAGAAGTCAAACCGCGTACTGGTATTCACGTACTTCCATATCGATTTTCACCCGCAGTCCTTAAAAGTATTTCGTATGGTGTGAAAATCGAACCAGATCTTTTTAACACCTATGCAGATCTACGCAACCATATCGAAACAGCTTATTGGTACCAAGCCGTTAGCCTGCTAACAGCCTCCGATATTTCTTCCCTCCAATCACTTGTACACCAAGCACAGGATAAGCTTCGGCAAAATCCACCCCAGATCCCTCATTTTGAACACCGTGAATTGCACCTGGCGATCTATAAACGGTTGAACAATGTTTTTGTAAGCGGTTTACTAGAAGCATACTGGGATTTGTACGAAGCAAACGGGTTGAATATTTATAAAGACATCCAATACCTTGATCAGGTGTGGCGGTACCATGACCGCATGGTTGCAGCCATCAGTGCGGGCGATTTCACCGGCGGTTTCCAGGCATTAACCGAGCACATGGATCTGATTTCTCAACGCAATCGACCGGTCAGCAGATTATCATTCGAATAACGAATCCAATCAGGAGAACTTGATGTCAGAACATCCAGACGGTAAACCAATCGTAAATGATTTTTGTATTACGATCAGCACCATCAATGGTTCGGGCAGCGCTACAGCTAACAACACATTATTACGAGCCTTATTCAAGATGGGCATTCCGGTATCGGGAAAAAATATTTTTCCATCGAATATTCAGGGGTTACCTACTTGGTATACGATCCGAGTCAGTAAAGACGGATATCTCGGTCGGGTTGAAAAAGATGATGTCGTGATCGCCATGAATCCTGCCACTATCGCTCACGAGTTGGAATCACTAGTACCCGGCGGTATCCTCCTTTTTCCGGATGATGTAACTATTTCTCAGGCTAGAGAAGATGTGATCTTATACCCGATGCCTGTGAAAAAACTCATACGTGAATCCGAAACACCTCCCATGCTGCGAGATTACATTGCTAACATGGTGTACGTGGGTGTTTTGGCTTTTCTCTTAGGCATTGATCTAAAAGCGATTCGGGAAGCATTGAGCAGCCACTTCAAGGGCAAAGAAAAAGCGATCGCGTCGAATTTTACTGTGGTTCAAGCTGCTGCAGATTGGGCCGCACAGAACATCACAAAAACCGACCGGTATTCCGTACAACCGATGGATAAAACCAAAGGATATGTCATGTCGGATGGGAATACAGCTGCAGCAATAGGGGCACTTTATGGAGGTCTGCAATTCTCCGCTTGGTATCCGATCACACCGGCGACCAGCCTGGCGGAATCCTTAAACGAATGGGTGCCTCAATTAAGGAAAGACGCCAAGACCGGCAAGATTTCGTGTGCCGTCGTTCAATCTGAAGATGAATTGGCCGCGATTGGGATGACCATCGGGGCAGGTTGGGCGGGATTACGCGCCATGACCTCCACTAGCGGTCCGGGACTAAGCTTAATGACTGAATATTTGGGTACTGCCTACTATGCTGAAGTACCTGTAGTGGTGTGGGATGTCCAAAGGGTTGGACCTAGCACTGGGTTACCAACCCGGACTGGCCAAGGGGATATTACTATGGTGAACTTCCTCAGTCATGGTGATACCCAATACATTCAATTATTCCCGGCTTCGGTTAATGAATGTTTTGAATTCGGCTGGAAAGCCCTGGATATTGCCGAACGATTACAGACGCCAGTGATCGTGATGAGCGATCTTGATCTAGGTATGAACCAATGGATGACGCCAAAATTCGAATTCCCCGATAAACCCATGGATAGAGGAAAGATCCTCTGGGAAGAGGATCTGCAGAAGTTCCTGGACGCGCATAACGGAGAATTTGGACGCTATGTGGATTATGACGGCGATGGGATCCCGTATCGGACATTAATGGGCAACCGCCATCCGCAGAGTTCCTATTTTACCCGTGGGACGGGGCACGATGAATATGCCCGCTATACCGAAGATCCTGAAACCTGGGAACGCGGCATGAAACGTTTGACCAAGAAATTCGAAACAGCCAAGAAATTTATGCCAAACCCAGAAATTCTTACCACTCCGGGAGCAAAATTTGGGATCCTTTCCATCGGCTCATGTGATCCGGCGGTACGGGAAGCACGTGACCTGTTATTGGATATGGATCAACCCAGCGATTATTTACGCTTGAGAGCATTGCCAATTACTGATGAAGTGAAAGATTTTATAGCGAAATATGATCGAGTGTATGTTGTAGAGATGAACCGAGATGGACAACTTTGCCAATTATTAAGCCTGGAAGTGCCCACCTGTGTTTCATCTTTACGAAAGGTAGCCCATTTGGATGGTCTGCCACTTTCGGCGCGATGGATCAAAGATGCGATCCTTAGCCAGGAAAAGGAGAATTAATCATGACCGATCAATCTGCTCCTCGCAATCCCCAACAACAAACCAACCTGGCCGGATTAACCCGCATGGAATATCGCGGTCATCCAAGCACACTATGCCAGGGCTGCGGGCACAATTCCATTGCCAGCCAAATCGTAGCTGCCTGCTATGAAATGAATATCATCCCTGAAAAAGTGGCCAAATTCAGTGGAATTGGCTGCTCGAGTAAAAGCCCAACATATTTCCTGAACCGGTCGTTCACTTTCAACAGTTTGCACGGGCGTATGCCCCCCTTGGCACTGGGTGCCTCCTTCGCGGACTCATCAGTAAAACCTTTGGGTATATCCGGAGATGGTGATACAGCCAGCATTGGGCTAGGTCATTTCAAACATTTAGTCCGGCGAAATTTACCGATGGTGTATATCGTTGAAAACAACGGTGTGTATGGATTAACAAAAGGACAATTTTCTGCCACCGCCGAAAAGGGACTGCTTCTAAAGAAGCAGGGGACCAACCCTTATTTGCCAGTGGACATTTGTATGGAAGCCTTGATAGCCAATGCGACCTTTGTAGCACGCTCCTTTGCAGGTGATCCCCGCCAGGTAAAGGAGTTGATCAAGGCTGCCTTTGCCCATAACGGGATTGCCATCATCGATATCATCAGTCCCTGCGTGACCTTCCACAATCAGGATAATTCGATGCATTCGTATGC
>DATMYN010000256.1:0-17956 GCA_035560875.1 Longilinea sp.
ACTTAGTATAGGGGCTACATTTCTTTTGTCAAGTAATATTTTATGCTCGTTAAGTGTCGATTAATGAAAACACTTGTGTTTAGTATGGAATGTCATGCCGTAATATGACAATTGTCATAGCCATGACATGACAAACACATATATCCTTTGTAGCGTTACTGCGTTACGATGATAATGTTGTTTTGAACAAATGTTATGAGCAAATGCTCACGGCAGAAAGTCTCATCATGACTCTCATTGTCAAAAACGCTTCTTACATCGTGCAAGACCCCGAAACCATCCTCCGTAGCCAAACAATATCGGTTGAGGGGAATAAAATTGGCCGCATCGGTAATGATATACAACCACGCCCACAAGACGAAGTTATCGATGCGGCCGGTTGTGTTGTAATCCCGGGTTTGATCAATGCCCATACCCATTTGTATCAAAACTTCATGAAAGGTATTGCTCCAGGGTTGCCTTTAGTCCCCTGGTGTAACCAAGTCCTTTTCCCCACTGTCGGAGCAATCCGGCAAGAAACACACGAAGAGCGGGCCAAGATCGCCTATTTATGGTCGGCTATGGCTTCGATCGAAATGATCCGTTCGGGGATTACATGCTGCCTGAACATGGATACGGTTTTCGACGATGTCATGACTGCCTGGGTAGATGCGGGTATGCGCGGGATCATGGGTTACACCCTGGTCAATAAATGGGTCCCTGAAGACCTGCGTGCAGCCGAAGATGTAATGCGTCAGAAGACACTTGATTTTGTGGAAAAATTCCACAAACCTGAAGGCCTGACCAAAGTGTTTATGGCTCCTTCCACACTGTTCTTGTGCGATGATGGTCTTCTTCTGTGGGCAAAGGATCAGGCAGAACGGCTGGGTCTCGGCATGCAGATCCACGTTTCCGAGATTGCCAGTGAGGTCACGGATTCGGTCGCTGAAACCGGGCTGCGGCCGGTTGAACGTCTGAAAAAGTTGGGTTTACTCTCCCCGCGTTTAAGTGCGGTGCATTGCTGTCACCTTAATCCCGGCGAGATCGAAATGCTTGGTGAGAGTGGTACATCGGTGGTGCACTGCCCGAAGAGCAACATGAAGCTGGCGGACGGTGTAATGCCGATGAAGGCTCTCCGTGAAGCAGATGTTGCCCTGAGCCTGGGAAATGATGGCTGCGCTTCAAACGACCTTTTGGATATGTGGGAAGAGATGCGGGCGGCGGTTATGCTGGCCCGTATTTCCTCTATGAATGCGGATGAATGTTCTCCCCAAGATGCATTTCGGATGGCGACGGTTAACGGAGCGCGGACATGCCAGATTGATGCGGGAGAAATTCGAGAAGGTAAGTTGGCCGATATGGCCGTTGTTTCATTGACTGGAGTCCACATCAATCCTTTACACGATGCCGATTTATTGAATTCTCTTGTGTTCTGCGGCCGCGCCGCAGATGTAAAGGACACGATCATTAATGGGCGAGTGGTCATGCGCGATCGAAGGATCACCACACTCGACGAGGCTGCCATCATTAATGCAGCCGGGAAAATTGAAGCACCTCTTTATCACAACCGTTCCCAATTTGCTTTCTAAGGTGATTCCATGAGTAATTCTTTGGTCAGTTACTTCCCCGGAAACAGCTTTATCCACAAGCTGGACCCGCGGGCAAAGATCCTTTTTCTCGTGGTTGTGACCACCGTTGTTTTCGGTACCGAAAACTTGTTGATCACTGCCGGCATATTAGCCATCATGGTAGCGTTATGGTTTTCAGCGAAATTACCCTGGTCCATGTTATGGGGTTTCCTGAAATCCCTATTCCCGATCATGATCTTTTTATTCGTTGTCCAGTCGATCCTGTATCCGGGTGAAATAAAGTTGATCTACCCATTGATCCCCCGCTTTGTGCCTTTAATCGGTGGGATTGGTTCAGTCACATTGGAAGGTGTGTTGTTCTCCATTTTGTTAGCCATCCGGATCACCGCCATGGTAATCTCCCTTCCTCTGATCAGCTTCACGACCCCGGTACAAAACCTGGCTTTGGGCCTGGCAAAATTAGGACTGCCTTATAAGCTGGCTTACACAACCACAACTGCAATGAACTTGGTTCCGATCCTGCAGATGGAAACAGGTGTTATTGTGGATGCCCAACGGCTTCGGGCCATGCAGACCTTTGAAAAAGGGTCGTTGGGCGACAAATTGAAATCTTATCCGGCTCTGGTAACCCCGCTGGTTATCGGTGCCATGCGGCGTGCCCAGCGTATGGCTGTGGCCATGGATTCACGTGCCTTTGGCGCCACCAAGGAGCGCACCTACCTTGAAGATGTCAGCATGCATACCGCAGATTGGATTTTCATTGCCGGAAATATCCTTGTAACCGTAGCCGTGTTCGTACTCAATGGCATACTATGAAAGACAAAACCATGACAACACCAGCCATCGAACTCAATAATGTCTCCTACCGGTACCCCCGCAGCAAGAAAAACTCCATATCCAATCTCACTTTTAAGGTTGAACCCGGTGAGGTTGTTGCCATTATGGGCGAAAACGGAGCCGGTAAAAGTACACTGTGCCAGATATTTAACGGCATCATTCCCCATTCCATGAACGGTATTTTAAAAGGTGAGGTAAAGATCCATGGTATTGATACCATCAGCTCGGATATTGCCCACCTGGCCACCAATGTTGCCATCGTATTGGAAGATCCCGAATCGCAGCTTTTCACAACCTCCGTATTAAGCGAGGTGGCATTCGGCCCTGAAAACCTATGTCTGCCCGTGGATGAGATCCGCGAACGGATCAAGTGGGCTCTGGAAGTGGTGCGTTTGACCGGTTATGAAGAACGGCTGCCAACCGCTTTATCAGGCGGTCAAAAGCAGCGCCTGGCCATTGCTGCCGGCATTGCCATGCGCCCATCCATTTTAGTTCTGGATGAAGCCACCTCTCAATTAGACCCGGTTGGCGTAGTCGAAGTCTTGAATGTGGTGAAAGAACTCAATGAAAAATACGGGATCACGATCGTATTCGCGACCGACTCCAGTGAAGAGGTCGCCCGCATTGCCGATCGCGTGATCGTTTTGGATAAGGGCCGCATGGTTGCCACGGGAACCCCGCGTGAGATCTTTAGTAATATCGAACTGTTCGATAAGTACATGATCCGTTCACCCCAGGTATCCCAATTAGCGACCCGCATGATCAAGGCAAACATTACCTTACCGAAATTCCCCATTTCGATCGATGAGGGCAAAAAGGTAATGGTTGAAGTCCTGGCTGACCGGACTAAAGATGTTCGAAAGACCACTCCGAAGGTTGAGCCTTCCAGTTCATTCGCCGAGACGGTGATTGAGGTAAAGAACCTGGATTTTGTTTACCAACCGTTGAACGTACACGCTGTCAAAGATGTTTCCTTTGATATCCATAAAGGCGAATTTGTGGCATTGATCGGCCAGAATGGATCCGGCAAGACCACCATTTTGAAAAACTTATTGGGATTGTTGAAACCCACAACAGGTTCGGTCATGATCGCCGGAATGGATACCCGAAACTCCGCAGTTGCCGATCTGGCCAGGCATGTAGGTTTTGTGCTCCAGAACCCCGATCAGCAGCTTTTTGCAGAAACCGTTGAAGAGGAAATTTCTTACGGGCCGAGGAACTTAAAGCTCGATGCTGCCACGATCAAGGAACGCGTTCAGCGCTCTTTGGAGGTGGTAGGTCTTGAAGACAAACGTCAAGAATTCCCGCCGGCTCTTTCAAAAGGTGATCGGGCAAAGGTTGTGATCGCTTCCGCTTTAGCCTTGGATCCCGAAGTGATGATCTTGGATGAACCTACCACCGGTCAGGATTATCGCGGCTGTCACCAAATTATGCAGATCGCCGACCGGTTACATAACGAAGGCCGTACGGTAGTATTTGTAACCCACTATATGGCTTTGGTGGCTGAGTATGCACGCCGGGTGATCGTATTAACCGGCGGACAGGTACTGCTGGATGGACCGACCAAGAGTGTTTTTGAACAACCCGATGTGGTCCGAAAGGCTTGTATCATCCCACCCCAAATTACAGAGTTGGGACGGGCATTACCCAAGGATTTGGGTTTACCGGCAACACCTTTATCGGTGGCAGAGATGGCAGAGGCTGTGTTAGCCCGATTTTAAGTTTGATCGCATCGAACTGCGGAAACGAAAAATCCCGCAGAAGTTTCAATATTGCATCATAGGAGTGGAGCATGGATGAGGTTCTTGAAAAGTTAAAGGCAATTTGTGGCCCCGAGCATGCGACCAATGAACTTGTCGACCGCTTAGGCTACTGTCGTGACTGCGGCCCTAACCCTGGTGGTCTTCCCGGGTATATTACCAGACCGGAAAGCCTGGAAGAGGTAGCAGCAATCGTTAAGTACGCCAACGAGATCAAGCACCCCGTCTTCCTTTGGGGGCGCGCGACCACCTTCGTCGATAGTGGTGTGGTAACTGACAGCATCGTCCTGGCCCTTGATCTGCTGAATAAATTCACGATCAATATCGCTGACATGACGGTAACGGCGCAAGCAGGCGCAATCTGGCATTCCATCGACAGCGATCTGAAGAAACTGGGCTGGGAATTGTGCGCTCCCGGCGGTGGTGGTATGTTCTCTGCCAGTGTGGGCGGCACGATCGCATACAACGCTGTACCGCACGGCATCACCGAATATGGTGTTACCGGTGATCATGTGATTGCTTTGGAAGTGGTTTTACCGGATGGAACGATCGTACACACCGGTTCTTCGGCCAATGACGCCAATGGGAACATTGCCATTGAGCGCGGGGCTAACGGTCCCGATCTGGCCGGGTTGTTCATCGGTTCCTGCGGTACATTGGGTGTCATCACTGAAGCCACCATGCGCATCCGCCGCATCCCGGAAAAAGAAGAATTTGTATTCTATGCTTTCGATGAACTCAACCAGGCCAACAATGCCGTTTCAGCTATTCAAAGTCAAGAAGCTGCAACCTTCGTGATCGGCCTTTACGGCGGCCCCAAACCGACCGGTATCCGCGGCAATTATTTCCTGCACATGATCATCCGGGATACGGAGCTCCAGGCCGATGCACGCAAAAAGACCTGCCAGATCATTTGCGAAACCTTCCACGGACGCGAAGCTGATTCCAATGCCACGAAACTATATTGGACCAACCATATGTATTCCTGGCTGCGCAATGACAGCCCGAATACCTATTACGGCAGCCGCCCCTATTACTGCCCTGAGGTCGCCGGTTTTGTACGTACCCAAGATCTAAATGAAGTAATCCCGGCATTGAATAAATATATTGCCGATACCCAGACGGAGTGGGATAAGCACGGGATGGTTGTCAAAGGCTTCGATGTATATTTCTCCCGCAACGGCGGTTTCTTGTGGGTAGATACCTTGGCTCGCGAAGATATCCCCGAAAGCCATCGCTACGGGCTTACCGTCCGCAAGGATATTGCCGAACTGCTATTCAAAAAATGGATGTCCCCCGGCGGCATTGTTGCCGGTATCGCCCCCTATATTATGGATAAACTGGGCACTTCTTTTGACCTGATGAAGGCCTTGAAGAAGACCATGGATCCCAATAATATTATGAACCCGGGCGTTTTGATGCTTGGCGCTTTACCCTGCACCGGAATTATCCCTGAGCTGGCGGATATCAAGGGGCTGGCGTTGGAACGGGTAGCCAACACATTGTTCCAGTGCTTGCGCTGTGGATTCTGTTTTGATCTAAGCTGGGTCGGCCCCTATCATATGTGCCCATCCTATTTAGCCGGAACCCTGGAAACCCACGTAGCACGCGGACGTATCGCCTTAGCCCGTGCAATCGCTGAAGGTCAACTTGAATATAACGAAGTAGTAGCCGAACGTATCTTTGACTGCACCATGTGCGGTTCTTGTTCTGCCCATTGTATGAAGCAGATCGATATCCGTTCGATCTACCAGGCTATGCGCGAAGATCTCACCGAACGCGGCTTTACCCCCAAGGGTCTCAAAAAGGCCGCTGCCGATACCGTGGCCCAAAAGAACCCCTATGCCCAGCCGGATGGTGATCGTTTTGCTTGGTTGAAAGACAAGAGCAAGCTGGACCGCAAGGCACCGATTGCCTTGTTTGTAGGCTGCACACCCTCTTATGTAAGGAAATCAGTGGCCCAGGAAGCGGTTGAACTGTTGGATAAGTTGGGTGTCGATTACACCATCGCCTCGCAAGAATGGTGCTGTGCTCATCCCTTTATGGCTGCTGGTGAAAGAAAACTGGCCAAAGAGTTCATGCAGCACAATATTGAAACCTATAAGGCCTTGGGTGTGGAAGAGATCATCTTCGTGTGCCCGGGCTGTTATGAAACCTTCAAACGCGAGACCCCTGAAGTACTTGAAGAAGCCTTGCCGTTCACCACGGCTCACATCGTGGAATTGGTTGCGGATGAACTCATTTCAGGGCGGGTAGAGATGGGTGGTTATGCCGGTGCAACCCTTACCTACCATGATCCATGCACCCTCGGCCGTCAGTTGGGTGTATATGACGCCCCACGGGAGATCTTGAACGCCATCCCGGGCATCCATTACGTTGAAATGCCCCGCAATCGAGAAGATGCCTTCTGCTGCGGTGCCGGTTCCTTTGTGCGTTATGACTACCCCGAAATGACCGAGAAAGCCGGCCTTGATCGGATGGATGAGGTCATCAAGACCGAAGCGAATGTATTGGTTACAACCTGTTCCTCCTGCTTGAGCCAGTTCCAGCAATTACGAGCTCAAACAAAGACCAAACTCGAAGTGATCGATTTGATCACTCTGGTGAATAAGGTCATTAAAGTAAAAGAGACTATCGGTTAATCCATTCATTCACCGGGAGTTCTATCCCGGTCCAGTTTATAATTTTTAGAGGAGAACGCCATGAAAAAAACAGGACTAGTAACAGCTCATCCAGCCGTCATCGCAGTCTGGGCAGCCTTGATGGCTGCAGCCTCTCTATTACCGGCCTTTCCGATCCTGGGCACCGGTGCAACATTCAACATTGCAAATTGTCTGACCCCCTTGGCTGGAATTTTCTTCGGCCCATTAGCGGGCGCTATCGCAGCCGGAATTGGTGCGTTCATCGGCCAATTACTGGCTCCTCATACGGTGCTATTCGGCACCTTCCAATTCACCATTGCAATGGTCGGCGCAGCTGTAGCCGGGTTTGCCATGCAGCGGAAATGGTACCTGGCGTTAGGGTTTATTGGCCTGATGTCAGCCGTATGGTATCTTTCGCCCAGCGGCCGTACCGCCTGGGCAACCCCATTAGTTTATTTGTTGGGGTATGCAGCCATCTTTGTTGGCTGGGTCTTTGGTAAAAAATGGCTCACTTCCCCCAATCGGGGCAAGATGTTCATGGGCTTGTTAGTCTGTTCCATTGCCGGCATTGTGGCAACCCAAGCCATGGGCAATCTGTGGGCATTGCTGTTCTTCCGATTGCCTCCCGCCATTTGGTATACAACCCTCTTCCTGGGTCCAATTGAAAGATTCCTCTTCTCCTTAGGCGCTGCTATCATCGGTACACCCCTGCTGATCGGTCTTCCTAAGATTTCTATTCCAGTTGGCCCAATGCTGTATGAAAAAGAAGAAGCAGTTGATATTGAAGAACAAGCCCCTGCTGAGGGTGCCAAGTAATAAGTACCGGTGAATAACCTGGTAACAATGAAGACAAGTATTGAAGAAAGATCTGAAGTAGTTGTTTTAGGCGCTGCCGCAGTCGACATCGTCGCCCGCGTCACGGAGATGCCTCGCAAGGATAGCATCATCTTCGCAGACAGTTGCGAGGCATTTCCAGGCGGCGCTGGGGCTAATGTAGCATCCGGCATCGCTCGGTTAGGGAGGCAAGTGACTTTCTTAGGGAAATTCGGCAGCGATGAAAATGGAAAGCTGCTGCGCGATGCTTTTGAAAAAGACGGTGTGGATACAAGTGCCATCATTACAGTTGAAGGTGAACCTTCAGCCAGGTGCTTTATCCCCATCGATGCGAATGGTGATCGTTGGATCTTTGCTCTCGGCGGCACAGCTTTGCTGGAGAGTGTCGATGAGGTCAACACGGCAAAGATCCAAACTGCCAGGGTTCTCTATGTGGCAGAGGCTTTTACCGCTGTGGCTCAAAAAGCCTTCCACACAGCCCGGCAAGCAGGTGCAGTGGTTGTCTACTGCCCGGGTGGTGTGGTGATGTGGGCGGATCGTTCGGAAATGGAAGGTTTGATGCGTCAAACCGATGTATTGATCCTTAGCCGGGCGGAAGCAACCGCCTTTTCTGGTAATGAAGATATTGAAAAAGCTTTATCGTACTTTGAAAAAATTGGTCCTAGAGTAGTTGTGATCACCTTAGGAGGTGAAGGTGTGATAGCCTGCCTTGAAGGAGTGCATACACGTATTCCCATCTGGCAGGCACCCGTAGTCGCAGACACGACCGGGGCAGGGGATGCCTTCAACGCAGGTTTTATTGTTGGGTTTTTAGAAGGACTGACCTGGGAGCAAGCCCTTGTTCAAGGGTCTGCAACTGCCGCAGTGAAGCTGGGTAAAGTGGGCGCACGCACTGGATTACCCACCAGGTCTGAACTGAATGAATTTATGAAAATAATGCCGCCAAGCGGCTTATCTTGAAATATTGACAGGTTTTTTATCTCGACTAAATTGAGGTCAAAATGAGAGCAGCCGTACCAGGTAAACCAGGGCAAGTAGAGATCATCAATTTCCCCGAACCAACATTAAGCAAAGGGGATATCCTCATTGCACCACGCGCTTGTGGAATATGTGCTACGGATGTGAAATTTGTAAAAGCCGGCGCCGAGGAGCCAAAGTATGCACTTGGTCATGAAGTCGCCGGGGTTGTAATAAAAACCACCCCTGAAGCCACTTGGAAAGTCGGCCAACAAGTAGTGGTAGCGCCGTATCTGCCATGTGGTGCGTGTTATTACTGCCAACACGGACAGCCGGCTTTATGTAAGGACCTTTATAAAGTCTCTCTCCAACCGGGTGGAATAGCCGAAGAGGTTTTAGTACCCAAACGCTTGGCTGAAGAAGGGACATTTATTGTCCCTCAATCGATCGATATGGAATTGGCTTCCTTGGCTGAACCGATGGGTTGCGCCATTAAAGGCATCGAGGATTCACTCGTAAAAAAAGGTGACACGATCTTGGTCATTGGGGATGGCCCAATGGGATTGCTTTCCATGGCCGCCGGACGGGCATTTGGGGCTTCAAAGATCATTGCCGCCGGGATGACTCCCCACCGCCTGGATGTGGCTGAAAAATATTATGCCGACGTCGTAATAAATGTTGAAAATGAAGATCTTAATAAACGCGTATTAGAGAGCACAGGTTCGATCGGCGCCGATGTCGTGATCGTGGCGGTATCCAGCCTGGATGCTTTTAACACCGGAGCTGCCTGTGTCCGGGCAGGTGGTGTGGTCAACATGTTTGCCGGCGTTCCGGATGGTTCCATAGTGAACCTTGACCTTCGCAAGCTGCATTATAAACAGTATTACCTAACCGGTTCGTCAGGTACCGCACCGAGCCATATGCAGAAAGCCTTGGACTTGATGTCCAGCCGGAAAGTCGATTTAGCTCCGATCATCTCGGCGAGATTCACGTTTGAGCAAACATTTGCAGCCGTAGAATATGTGCGCGAACGGATCGGATTGAAGAGTGTAGTTTACTTCGCATGAGGAGAATAGCATGAAAGAATTTCGAACAAGCAGGATCTTCGCCAAAGATGGTAAAGCTGTGATCATGGCGTGTGATCACGCCGGTTTTATGGGTCCGGTCCAAGGTTTGGGTGATCCCGGGGCATTATTAGATAAAGCGGCTGATGCCGGTGTGGATGCGATATTAACCACCATGGGCATTGCCCGGCGTTATAGCGATAAATTTGGGAATATGGGACTGATGCTGCGTGTGGATGGCGGTTCCAGTATGCGCAGCCCGGTTATGGGCGATCTGCACCGGATTTTCTCGGTGGAAGATGCTCTCCGTTTAGGTGCCGATGCAGTGGTTTGCATGGGTATGATCGGTTTTCCTGAAGAACCATCTTCATTAAAGAATGTTGTGGAGCTTGTTTCGCAGGCGGCACCATGGGAAATGCCTGTGATGGCTGAAATGCTGGTAAAAGGGAAAGACGGTGCCCCGGTAACCATCGAAGATATAGGTTTTGCAATGCGGATCGGTGTGGAGCTTGGCGCCGATATAATTAAAACATCATACGCGTCGCCGGCTGAGGAATACGCCGGTGCATTGAAGACCTGCTACCGCCCGGTTGTTGTATTGGGTGGTGAAAAGGCAAAGAGCGAAAGGGATCTATTGACGAGTGTAGCAGATGCCCTAAAAGCCGGAGCGAAGGGTGTTGCCATTGGAAGGAATGTTTGGCAGCATAAGGATCCCGGCGGGGTAGCCAAGGCGCTGGTAAGGTTAGTCCATGAAGGTATTAGTGTCGATGAGGCATTAAAGGAAATCAAGATCTGATGGATGTCGTAATCGGTTTAGATATTGGCACTTCAAGCGTAAAAGCTGCCGCATATGACCTGTTCGGGCGTGAGTTGACGACTGCATTTTCACCCATGCGGGTGATCACCCCCAATCAGGGTTGGGCTGAACAAGAGCCTGACGAATGGTGGCGGGCTGTTTGCATTTGCTTATCTAAAGTTGTCAAATCCATCAAAGATATTCACCCGTTGGCAATCGGGTTAAGTGGGCAGTGTCCCGGGCATGTATTGGTCGGGAAAGATGGAAAACCAATGGGCAGCGCAATTATTTGGCGGGATGCCCGGGCTCAAGCAGAAGCGCAATGGATCACTGAAAATATTAGTTCTGAAGAAGCATTACGGTGGACGGGCACTTCCTTTTTAGGAGAGGCCACCATGCCTCCCGCCAGATTATTGTGGCTGAGTAAGTTCCGTTCGATGGAATGGGAACAGGCCAGATACCTTTTCCAACCTAAAGACTTCATTGCATTTTTGTTAACTGGAGAAGCCGCTACAGATTTGCATAGTGCTTATTCTCTGTATAATATACAGAAGGGTGAATATGATCGGCAGTATTTCAGCCGGTTGAATACTCGAGTAGAGATCATGCCGCCGGTTTTCAAACCAACCCATATACTTGGGCAAGTCAATTCCGAAGCGGCAGCATTAACAGGGGTGCCTGAAGGTACCCAAGTTGTTATTGGTACCATTGATGCTTATTGTGATTGTCTGGCGGGCGGGGTAATTCTTCCTGGGGTTGCAGTGGATGTAGCCGGAACCTCTGAAATAGTGGCATTAGGCACGCATAATTCAGCGGAAGGTGAAGGCGTTTTCCATGCGACCATCGGGGAAGAAGGACATTTCTTGATCGGCCCTACTCAAGCCGGTGGGGATACGTTGCGCTGGTTTTCGCAAGGTTTCTTCCCGGAAATTACCGGTAGCCAATTCCCCGCCGTTATCGAGCAAGCAGCCAGATCCATTCAACCCGGAGCAGATGGAGTGGTCTTCTTGCCTTACCTCAATGGTGAACGTGCTCCGATATGGGATGCTGACGCTACCGCATGTTTTATTGGGATGTCATTAGCCAATAACCGTAATACCTTTGCCAGAGCAGTGTATGAAGGGGTTGCCTATGTGGTCAGGCATATCGTTGAGATCAGCAGCCGGGTTTCTGGGACGGAGGTCGAAAAATTGGTTGTGTGCGGTGGTGGAGCCAATAGTGGATTTTGGAACCAGATCAAAGCGGATGTAACCGGCATCACCGTTGCAAGAACAGAACAAAGGATGACAGGTTGTTTAGGCTCTGCCATGCTCGCAACCATCGGGATCGGTATCTCCAAGGAGTTGAGTTCATCAGTCCAGCAAATGGTACGGTTGAGCGACCATTACCAGCCGGATGCCGCTTTACATCAAATATATAACCGGGCTTATGCAAAATATTGCTTGCTTTACCCGGCATTGAAGCCACTCTTTCATTTAAAAGAAGCATAAACGGAGGATTTTGTGGCTCGAATTTATCCTGAAGTGGACTTGATGGTGCAAGCGGCACGACTATACTATGATAATGACCTTACTCAAGAGCAGATCGCTCAGCATTTACAGATCACTCGCCAGAAGGTATCCCGCTTGATCGCCGAAGCCAAGAACATTGGTATTGTCCATATCACCATCTCAGACCCTTCACCGAATGATCCCAAATTGGCGGAAGGGCTGAAGGAAAAATTTGGCCTTAAGAATGTGATCTTAACGACCTCCGAGGGGATCGATCCGGAACAGATCAGAAGCCGGATCGGGATGGCAGCCGCTGAATACATTATCGGTGTGTTGCGTGACGGCGCCCATGTAGGCATCGGTTGGGGACGCACTTTATTTTATGCAGTCAATTCTGTCCCTAAAGGAAAGCAAGCTCAGATCAATGTTGTTCCATTGATCGGCGGGATTGGAGATATGACACCGTTCTTTCAGGTGAATGAGTTGGCCAGGCGTTTGGCTGAAGCCTTTGGGGGGTCTTACCGCTTTATCTACGCGCCGGCTTTTACACCTGATCAATCGACATATAAAGGACTCATAAAATCCCAGGAGATCAACAGTATTCAGGAACAATGGAATCTTTTAGAATTTGCCGTTGTTGGTATCGGACAGGTTGAGTTCCAAAAGATCTCTTCCATGTTCTTTGCTGAACATATAACCCCCAATACCCTGAGTCAATTGGAGACTCAAGGGGCTGTTGGGGATATTTGCGGACGTTTCTATGATATTACCGGAAAATCGGTTAAGCTTAGTGAAGGTGTAATTGGGATCAGTCTGGAAAAACTGCTTGAAATTCCAGATGTCATCGGCATAGCAGGCGGGGTAGAGAAAGTCCCAGCTATTTTGGGCGCCCTGCGTGGTGGTTTCATAAAGACTTTGGTCACTGATACAACCACTGCTAAAGCGATAATGGAATTATCCTAATGAAAGGAGGTGGTCGTCTATCAATCATAAAAGCCTGATGTTTATTGGAACAAGCAGGCAATCCAGCAAGATGAGCGTTCAAGAACAACATCGATGTAAGAACCAAATACTATCGGAGGAGTTAATAATGAAAAAGTTCACGTTCGTGTTGGTTGTTATGCTGCTTTTGGGTATGGCTCTCACCGCTTGTGGCGGTGGTGCAACCACAGAAGCTGCTCCTGTTGGTGAAGCTCTGGTTACCGTCAGCGGTTTGATCGGAACTACCAACTCGGGTTCGAATTACGTCCTCGATCAGGCTGCGTTTGATGCAGTCTCCGTCGAAGAAGTCTACAACGATCCTTGGATGGGCGATGGCTTGACCTACAAAGGCATTCTGTTGAGCGATCTGATCACCCTGATCAATCCGACCGCTGAAGCCACAACCATCAGCCTGATCGCTGTCGATGGCATGTCCCTCGATATCCCCATTGCCGATGCCAATCAGTACCACATCATGTTAGCCCACTGGGTGGATGGTGAACTGCTCGCTAATGATACCGGCGGCCCAGTAAAGGTAGCTTTCCCCGATGACGCCAGCGGTACTTACACTGACGAACAATGGATGTGGTGGATCACCACCATCGAAGTTAAGTAATAACGAAGTTTGATCTGTAGGGGGAAGGGGCTGACGTGAGAGCAATCGAACGGAAGCCCCTTCCCAAGACAAGGAGCATCCATGCCATCCATCATAGAGATTAAGGACCTGACATTCTCGTATCCACACACAGAAAAGCCGGCACTCAAGAACATTAATTTGAGTATTGAAACCGGAAAATTTGTCGCTGTCATTGGACCAACGGGTTCAGGGAAATCTACTTTTTGCTATTGTTTCAACGGCTCTGTACCACGTTTATTCAATGGAGATATGAACGGTAGTGTAGTTGTTGCCGGTCTGGATACCTACGAGAATGAGATACCCATCCTTGCGGAACATGTGGGGTTGGTCGTGCAAAATGCACGCTCCCAGCTTTTCAATGTTACCGTTCGCGAAGAAGTGGCGTTTGGGTGTGAGAATTTGGGGGTTGCTCGCGAAGAGATCCGAAAAAGAATGGATGAAGCTTTAGCCTTTGTCGGTTTATCCGGTTTTGAGGACCGCCAGCCTTCCGCTTTATCCGGTGGACAACAACAGCGCGTCGCCATCGCGTGTGTATTAGCGATGCAGCCCGAAGTGCTGGTTTTGGATGAACCTACTTCAGAATTAGACCCAATCGGTTCAGAGCAGGTAATGCAGGTTATTTCCCGTTTGAATGATGAATTGGGTAAAACGATCATCTTGGTAACGCATGATATGGATTTCGTGACCCATTATGCCGACCGGGTAATCGTGATGAATGAAGGTGAAATAGTTGAGGATGGAACACCACGCTCGGTTTTTTCACAAGCTGAGTTGCTGCGCCGTATCCACATTCGCCCTCCCCAGGTAAGTGAAGTAGCTTTGGAACTTAAAAAATGTGGGATCCCAATTGGACAGATCCCGATCAACCTGGAAGAAGCAGTTGTCGAAATGGAAAGGCTTCGCCATGCGCACTAACATTGTCATTGATTGCCGTGATGTGCATCATACCTATCCCAATGGCGTTGAGGCGCTGCGCGGTAT
Organism: Longilinea sp.; assembly: GCA_035560875.1. Taxonomy (GTDB): domain Bacteria; phylum Chloroflexota; class Anaerolineae; order Anaerolineales; family Anaerolineaceae; genus DATMYN01. The sequence goes on from DATMYN010000256.1 coordinate 14,548, forward strand.
TACCTTGCAGATCCGCCGGGGCGAATATGTTGCCATGGTCGGACAAAACGGTAGCGGAAAGACCACTCTGGCCAAGCATTTTAATGGTCTGCTGAAACCGACCGATGGTTCGATCTTGGTTCTGGAAAATAATACCTTGGATGTAAAAGTCTCAGCTTTATCAAAGGGTATTGGATACGTATTCCAAAACCCGGATGATATGCTGTTTTGCAGCAGTGTTGAAGAAGAGATCGCCTTTGGGCCAAAACTGCTTCACTTTGAGGAGAGTGAGATCCAAACGCGGGTTGAAACGATCATGAAAGACCTGGCGTTGGAAAGTGTCCGTGAGGCACACCCATTTTCTCTGAGCCTGGGAGACCGGCAGCGGTTGGCGGTGGCTTGTGTGTTGGCCTTGGACCCCGAGGTGTTTGTATTCGATGAACCGACCACCGGCCAGGATTATTTTGGCGGTGAGAGCATTATGAAATTGATCGACCAACTCAACGCTAACGGTAAGACGGTCATCATCATTTCTCATGATATGAATATGGTTGCCGAACATGCAAAACGGATCATTGTAATGAATAAAGGGCTGGCTGTCTTGGATGGAACACCGAAAGAGGTGTTCAGCAAGGTTGAACAGCTCGAAAGCCTCTCCCTACGCCCACCGCAAGTGACGATCTTGGCGAAACGGTTAGGTCAATATGATCGAACGATCATTACGGTAAATGAAATGTGTGACTTTTTGAAAACAGACTATCTGCATGTCGGTGGAGGTGCCAGATGATCGGCGCTACCTTTGTACAAAAAGATACACCCATCCACAGTCTGGATGGGCGCACAAAATTGCTCGCTTTAATGGTGATCTTCACCCTGGTACTGGTATTCACCGATCCGATCTATGTGCTCGGGCTGCTGGCTTTGGTCATGTTAGCTTGGGGTGCGGCAAAAATTCCCCTGAGCTCGATCAAAGGAATCCTACAGTTCTTTGGCTGGATCGCATTGATCATTCTGCTTTTGAACCTATTCTTCTACCCGGGAGAAACGAATCTTTTCCGGATTTCCGGACCGGTGGCAGTGATTGGGTTCAGTGGATATATAACCCTGGAAGGTATTTTATTCGGAGTAGCCATGGTCTTGCGTTTATTGGTCATCATGATCGTAGCTCCCTTATTGGTGATGACTACGCCGCTGCCCGATCTGATGCTGGCTTTGGTAAAGATCAAGGTCCCTTATCGGTTTGCGTTCATCATGACGACTGCACTGAGTTTACTGCCTGCCATTCAAAACCGTGCATCGATCATTTCGCAAGCGCAGCTTTGCCGGGGTGTGTCTGACTTTGAAGGTGGCAAGATCTGGGATAAGCTGCGGGTCATGGCAAATATGATGATCCCGTTGATCCTGGGAACCTTCCGCGATTCACAAACATTGGATGTTGCCATGTCATCACGTGCTTTTGGCGCCCCCATTAAACGGACATTCTTTATGGAAAGTCATTTCCATTCGTTTGATTATGTTGTGATCGCTTTTTCCTGTCTGTTGATGGTTACCGGCATTGTCTTGCGAGTTCTTCACCTTGGCGTAATTTAGGTTCAAATCCTTGTTTGATTAGGAGAAAGATCATGAACACACCTGAAACACCTATAACGAACACTGGCGATAAAAGACCAAACGCCCCCCGCACCTGGAAAAACCGCAGCCGGATCTGGGGTATTCCGGTAGCGACTCTGGCGATTTGGGCTGCATTATTTTTGGTAGCCTGTGCTTTGCCTGCTCTACCGGTACCCGGGATGAGCGGTATGATCACCATTGGCGCTATCATGTCAGCCATCTCAGGGATGGTCCTCGGTCCTGCCGCAGCGATTGGAAATGCTGCTGGCGGTTTGATCTCCATTCTCCTCTTCCCGTATGGCTTCAATGTGGCCGGAGTATTCAGTTTTATCCCTGCCATGATCGGCGGCCTTGTGGGTGGTTTGCTGTTTACCAATAAATGGGCATGGGCTGGCATCATTGAACTATTGGTCATTGGGTCTTGGTTTGTAAATCCCAAGGCCTGGCAGCCGATGATGTGGATCGTTCCACTGCCGTTCTCTGTAGTGGCTTTGTTGGTCATTTTTGTCGGTCCACTGCGCAACTGGGTCCGCCGAAAAATTTTGGAATTGGATAAAGTATGGATGTGGCCGGCAGTAGCCTTGATGGTTATTGTGACCCATTCCGCCGAATTCCTGACCACTAACTCCATGACGAATTGGATCATGAACCTTTCCTGGCAGTACTGGGTGCCAACCTGGCTGTATTGGGTAGGCGTGGATGCGGTCATCATCGTTATCGGTACCTTTATTGGTGTGGGTATTATGACCGGTCTGCGGAAAGCCCGCTTGACCCATATCGTTGATGTCATGGAAAAATGAACTACTTTGACCGTGTGTATGGTTGCCTGGCCGGGATAGCCCTGGGCGATGCCCTGGGTATGCCGACCGAGATGCTGACCCAAGAGCAGATTTCCTCACAGTATGGCTGGGTCGATGACCTGGTCAGGGCTCCGGAGTGGCATCCGCATTATGCAATGAAAGTCGGCCAGGTAACCGATGACACCGGTCAAGCGTTGGCAGTTGTGAGAGCCTATGATGAAAAAGGTTGCATCACGGCTCGATCGATGGCTCATGAGTTGATCGTCTGGCTGGAAAGCTTAAATGATGCCGAAAAGCTGTGTGTTGGTCCAAGCACGCAAAAAGCCATCGAAGCACTCCAAAAAGGTGCTGACCCCCACACCACGGGAAGATCCGGAACAACCAACGGCGCATCCATGCGTGCCCCCATTGTAGGGTTGATGAACCCTGGGAATATTGACAATATTATGTTGGAAATCGTCGAAACTTGCTTGCCTACTCATTTCACCCACCCCGCCATATCGGGTGCGGCTGCTGTAGCCTGCGCCGTTGGTACGGCAGTATGTGAAAACTCGACCTTGGAAGGTATTCTCCAGGCGGCCAAAGACGGCGCCAGGGCAGGTGCCTTAAAGGGTGAGTGGATGTGGGCGACAGGTTTGGAATCCCGCATTACATTGGCGGAAACGATCGTCAAAGAAAACCTTTACCAGCCATCGAAAGCCTGCCGCGAATTATATGATTACGTCGGCGTGGATATGTTGGTGGCGGAAAGTGTGGCGACCGCTTTTGGCCTTGTATTACTGGCAGAAGGTGATCCGATGAAAGCGGTAACCATGGCAGCTAATATTGGCGGCGATACCGACACAATTGGGGTTATCGCCGGGGCTGTTTGTGGGGCTTATATGGGCATTACTGCCGTGAACACCGTGTTGCTGGAAAAAATTGAGGCAGTAAACCACCTCAGTTTAGCCCAGGTCGCAGAAGGCATCACGGCCTTAGCTGAAATTAAAGGTAAATGATGACTGGATTCATTAAACCGG
>DATMYN010000257.1:0-5918 GCA_035560875.1 Longilinea sp.
CGTGGCAGCCGATTTGGCCTTTTCAGGGTCCCCACCAAATGAGACCATGGTGCGAGCCATATCATGGTTCCGCAAGAAGGTGCCCATGCGAAAACCATTGGAAAAATAGGGGAGTTGAGCTTGAAAAGCAGCCGGTAATTCCGCGGCAATCCGGCTTGCCGCCGCCGATACCAAAAAATCGGCCAGATCAAAATTGAAGGCCATGTCCAGTTCGTTCCCCGTAAGATACGTTGCGATCGTATCCGAGCTGTCCCATACTTCACCAACTAATAATGCATCAGGATTGATCGATTTGACATAATCATGAAATGCCTGCCACCAGGCATGTGTAGCCGTTGTGTTGGTTTGAACGGTGCCATCTTCGACCATGTGTTTGGCTGCGTCCAGGCGGAAACCATCCACACCGATATCCTCTAGCCAAAAACGGGCCACATCCTGCAAAGCCGCAGTCACCTCTGGATTTTGAAGGTTCAGATCGGGCATATTGGCACCGAATACAGCATAGTAAAACCCGCCGTTATCACCGGGGAACCATACTTGCTGTCCCCACGGCCCTTCGTAGCCGGGGTCGGTTTCGGACCAAATGTAATAATCACGATATGGTGATGCCGGATCTTGCGAAGCCTGGAACCAGGGATGATCCGCTGAGGTATGGTTGAGGACCAGGTCAATGATCACCCGCAATCCACGCGTGTGTGCTTCATCAATGAATCTGCGGAAATCGTCCATGGTCCCATAATCGGAATCGATGGAATAATAATCGGTGACATCATACCCATGATAAGAGGAGGCGCTTTGGACCGGCATCAGCCACAAGGCTGTTACCCCTAAGTCGGTTATGGTCTCAGGGTTGCCGTCATTTAGATAGTCCAAATGCTCGGTCAGACCGTTAATATCACCATTTCCATCGCTATTGCTGTCCGAAAAACTACGCACAAATATTTCGTAAAAAATGGCGTCCTGCCACCAATTCGTTTCAACAGGCGTGGTCGGCGTATTGGTAGGTGAAGTGGTGGGTGCTTCGGTTTCAGTGGCGATGGCTACATCTGTCGTTGCCGTGCTTGTTTCAGCAGCTTGATTCGGTGCACAAGCAGAGAACATTCCTGATAAAACTATTAGAATGGTGATCAAGATCAGATTAGTCTTTCGCATGGCTAACTCCTCCACAACCTTTTTTCGCTCACTAATTGTATCATCTCTACCAATCGGACTTTAAGGTTAAGAACGAACAGCCAGGAACTGATCCTGGCTGTTCAAAGAGAGAAAATGGAATTACTTTACGCCGCCAAGTACAAGACCACCAACGATGTACTTTTGCAGCAATAAGTAGATGACGCCAACCGGGACAGCGATCATTAATGACATAGCAGCAAATGCTGACCATGGAGTATCACCTGAGTACTGGCCGATCATGTTATACAAAGACATAGCCAGGGTGAAATCGGACGGGTTGGAGAGGAATTGCCAGCTAAGGACAAACTCGGTCCACCCGGTCAGGAAACCCAGGAATAATGTAACTGCCAGGGCTGGGGTTGCTAAAGGCAGGATAACGAACAGGAAAGTCTGGTTGTAAGAGGCGCCATCGATACGGGCAGCCTCTCCAAGATCTCTTGGGATCGTATCCAGATATCCTTTCAAATTCCAAATGGCGAATGGAAGCTGACCGGATGTGAGGGCTAACCCCACCCCCCACAATGAGTTCCTGAGGTTGAAGACAGCATCACCCAAATGGAATTGGACTTTGTTTAATAGCACAAACAAAGGGGCAATGGTGGCTACCGAAGGTAACATCAGCACCGTGATGATCGAAAGCATCAATACCTTACGACCCCTAAAATCAAACCGTGAGAACACATAAGCTGCGCTCACACCGATCATAAGGCTGAACAGCGCTGTCCCACCAGCAAGTAGCAGGGAGTTCCGCAATAACTCAAGAAAAGTGACCGGGTTTGCGGTTGGCTGATCCAGAATACGCTGGTAAGCCTGAAAAGAAACTGCAGGCGGAAAAAGTTCCCGTGGCCGGGCGATATCGCGTGCATCCAGCGACATTCCCACTACCCAAAGGATGGGAAACAATACCGTAAGGGCAATGACAAGGCACAGGATCTGCGAAAAGATTTGTTTGCCGAAAGAGATATTACGAGACATCGTAACGCTCCGTTGCCCGAGTGATCTGGTTGGTCAATAACGTCAGGCCAAGTAGGATAAAGAAGATCAAGATGCTAAATGCAGCACCCATTCCATACAAGCGTTGACCATTAACTAAGTTAAAGGTCGTTACCACCATGATCTCTGTGCGTCGCAGCGGGCCACCGCCCGAAACAAAGAAGATCAAATTAAATAGATTAAAGGTAGTGATCAAACCATACATGGCTGCCGGAACCATCGCTGGCCGCAGCAACGGCAAGGTGATATTGAAGAAAGATTGGGTACTGCTGGCGCCGTCAATAGCAGCCGCTTCGTATAGTTCTGATGGGATACTTTGCAGTGCGCCTGTAGCAATAATGGTCATGAAAGGCCATCCCAACCAAATATTCGCCATCAACAATGCATAATAGGATAATGGTAACGGCAACCCTGGCAGCAGCCATGGGATTGGCGATTCAACGCTATCTATCCATCGGATAAGGAATGTCTCTGGTGGAATATTGAATAATCCGCCAATGGCTTGCAATCCCATATTGATCGCGCCGAAATTTGGATCGAACATATTCCGCCAAACAGCCGCAATGACCAAAGACGGTAAAACCATCGGTAAAACATAGATAGCCCGGTAAAATCCCCGAAGCCAGAGGCCTTTTTGGTTGAGTAAAACAGCAATCAAAATGCCCAAAGTTACATGAATAATAACGTTAGAGAATGTCCACCATAAATTAAAGTACAATAATCGCCAAAAGTTAAAATTGGGCAGTTTGAGGGCTAATTTCCCTGTAAAAATATCAGCATAGTTGGTAAGCCCTACCCAATTCGGAAGAGGAGCATCCCAACGTAAATTTGCAATTCCATAATCGGTGAAGGACATCCATATCTGATAACCCATTGGATAAAAGGTAATGGCGCCCATCACAACAAATGCCGGAAGAAGGTAAAGAATGATATTCCGGCCGGTTTCGTTACGCACCCACCATCGCTTGAATTTACTGCTTTGTGGAGCCGTTGCTGTTTGTGCAGTCATAGCTTTTCCGCTCCTGTAAAAAAAATACCCCTGGATAAAACAGGAATATGACTAGTGGAAATGGGATTGGGGCGCTGCAGCAATGCAGCGCCCCAATAACGTAAACGAGTTACTTGCCGTTAGCGGTGTTCATCGCTGTGCAAGCAGCGGGAACTGCCACTTCGGGGGTCTCAACAGCTTCAATGATCTGGGTCCACATATCGCCGAAGGGAGTCCAGAAATTGGAGAATTCAGTGGTCTGCGGGCGGAAATAACCAGTCTGGGAAGCAACAACGAATTGTTGGATCAGAGGATTGGTTACGGTTACATCATCGCGCACAGGAATATGGCCGGCTGTATCGGTGTAGATCTGAGCGGATTCGGCACCGGTCAGATAGAGACCCAATTCAACTGCCTGATCGAAGACCAAGCTGTTGGGGTTCACATAATAGCCATCAATGCCCAGGAACGGGGTGGCAGGAGAGCCATCGGGGCCAGCGGGCAGGGGAACGACACCCAGGTTATCACCCAGGTCGGTCATGTAGTCGGCTAAAGCCCACGGGCCGTTGGGCCAGTAAGCAGTTTCGCCAGCGCGGAAGGGGGCTTCCATAGCGCCGTAGTCAGAGGAGAACTGAGCGCCCAAATCTTTCAGGCTCAGAAGATAGTTGGCAGCTTCCACCCAACCACCCTGGTCAGCAACGCAGCGAGAATCTGCATCGAACAGTTGACCACCGAAGGAGCCAGCCCAACCAAACAGGTGATAGGCGCCTACGAAGAAGGTGATCTGTTCGCCAGCTTCGACAGCGGCATACAGTTCATCGGTTGTAGTGGGGGGAGTGGCAACCAGGCTGGTGTTGTAATACAAGGCAACCAGTTTAGCTGACTCGGGGATACCGTACATGACACCATCGACCATCATGCCATCGATACCAACCTGGGTATAGTGATCCAGGCGTCCGGCAAGAGCTTCATCCAACGCAGCTACCAAACCAGCGCGAGCGAAATCGCCCAAGCTGTCATTGGGGGCCACAAACAGGTCTGGGCCACCGCCGGCAGCGGCTTCGGTTTGATATTTGTTGAACATCTGATCGAAGGGTACCTGGAGGACATTGATGGTCAAGCCAGGATAAGCAGCCATGGCATTGGCAACCAATGTGGTCAGGGTCGCTTCCTCAGAACTGCCGGTCTGATATGCGTGCCACAGGTTAAGGGTCACAGCCATATCAACGGCTACAGGTTCCTCAGCCACAGGTTCTTCGGCTACAGGTTCTTCAGCTACAGGTTCTTCGGCCGTGGTTGTTCCGCCACCGCAGGCAGCGAGCACAAACGCTAGGATCATCATGATGCTGATGATGGGCAAAATCTTCTTATACATCTCCTAAACTCCTTGTTCAAACTAGTTGGTTACATTACGATAGATTTATTATAGAGTTTTTCCATCTTTTTACAATGCTTCCTTTCTTTAACCACCTCCTTTATATGCTCAAGTCTGCTCTGCCAGTTTATGGATTATCATTGAATTGGCTTGTACCACCGCACCCATTCCTGAAGAGCGGCGGCCCAGTAAAGCAGCGGAAATCCGTACAGCACGAGATGCAACCAGCAAACTGCGCTGGGATACGGTATGTCTGATGGGATCCAACAATAGATCCCCAATTTGTGCAACCCCGCCCCCAACAACCACAATACCCGGGTTGAATAAGTTGACAAGGCTGGCAATGGCAGTACCCAAGTGCGATCCCGCTTCGATAAAGATCTGCTGAGAAACCAGATCTCCCCGCCGGGCGGCTGCAATAACATCTTGGGCGGATATGCTTTCGATCGGTTTTATATTTTCCAAAACTGTGCGTTGTCCGCGGCGGACGGCATCCACAGCTTTGCGGGCAATGGCTTTTCCACCCGTAAAGGCCTCAAGGCAGCCCCGGTTACCGCACGAGCACAATGGTCCGTTTTCATCAATGGTGATGTGGCCGATCTCTCCGGCACTGCCGGTTGACCCGCGATAGATCTGCCCGTTGATCAGCAGACCGGCCCCGACACCCGTACCCACTTTCACGTAAACCAGGTTGTGTTCCCCACGGCCCGCGCCGTAAGCCCATTCTCCAAGTGCTCCTAACTCAGCATCATTGTTTAAGGAGACTGGGATTCCCCAACGTTCACTGAGTTCTTTCCGGATCGGGTATGTATCCCACCCGGGCATGATGGGAGGAGCGCTTACGATACCCGCCTCTGACACGATCGGTCCGGGAACTCCTACACCGATCGAATAGATATCTGATTTGTTGATCCCAGCTTCTTCTAGAAGTGTTTTCAGGTTTTTATCAACCTGTTCAAGGCAAACTTTGGGACCTTTGATGATGTCAAACGGAAATTCCATCTCACGCACTACTTGGGCGGCAAAATCCGCCAGGATCAAGTTGACATGCGTGGCTCCCATATCAATGCCAACTACTTTGCCGCGTTCAGGGTTGATTTCAAGGCCAATGGATCGCCGGGTTTCCGAATTCTTTTCGTTCATCTCACAGACTAATTCTGCGGTTAGTAGATCATCGATAATTCCGGAAATGGCGGAACGGGTCAGGTCGAGTTGTTTCGCCAACTCGATCCGCGATATTCCCCCTGGAGTAAAACGAATCAAATCAAGCACAGCATGCTTGTTGAAATTTTTGACACTTGCAGGTAGAGAAGGTCCGAAAAGGATACTCACAGCACCTCGGCATTAATGTCCTGCTAATAATTATAACAATATATTAATGTTTGTCAA
>DATMYN010000258.1:0-4472 GCA_035560875.1 Longilinea sp.
CAACACAACGAATACAAACCGTAAATAGCAACAATAAACCAACGCAAACAGTTGCTTGGGGATAAAAGTATGGTCACGAGAAAATTAGATCTGGATCCCAGCCAAATTCCTGAAATTGACAAGAATAATGTTATTGAATTAGGTCCTCCCGGTAAAGATGGACTAATGGCAAAGTTCACTTCTGCTAAAAAGGATCTGCTTTCGATTGAACGCAAACTGACCGCCAAAAAGATCGGGGAATATGCCGTTCCCATTGATTTTCCCCTTCAATGGGATTCTGCCACACCGGTGCCCCAATTATTGGTGAATGGCTCCATTACAGTCCTTATATTTGATCTCCATACAACCAGCACGAAAAATGATGGGATCGAGAGGATTGCGGTTGTGCGTTTCCATAATTGCGTCTCCGTCCGCATGGGCAGTCCGAACAGCGAAGCCTTACACAACCACCCTCTCCGCCATAAAGGGCTCATGCAAAATACCGCCCATTTAGTCCATGCTTCCCGCTGGATTGCCGAGTTGGAATCCATGAATAAAGGCAATAGTCAACTCGAGCAAGATTCTTGGAAAAAGCTGAGCCATTATATTTTTACATTCCGTGACGGATTGTTCGAATGTGTAGCCCTATCGTATAACATCGAAACGTCGATCAAGAACAAGAACGGTGGGGTTGTCGATGTAAGCAAGTAATTCCCATAAACTGAGTTTTTTGCAATTCGAAAACCTATCCTCTTTTAATAAAGACTGCATATCCGCCTGGAAATAAACCATCATAAGAACACGCGGTTATGTGTCATTGCGAGCCTCCGAAGGAGGCGAAGCAATCTCCCTGCATATAGAGACAGTCTTTTCCGAATTCTTGTAAGAGCACGGTAATCCATCAATAAAACCAATCCTTTCCACGTGCAGCCGTACCCAATCGATAACCTAATAAAAAAGCCGCCTTTGACTATCCACCCCTGATTAACGTACTTTAATTCACCATGACTGTACAATGTAAGATATTACTTGACATCCCCCTCCCAGCTTCCTATACTTAATGGATAAACGAGGAGCCTGGCTCCCTTATAGTTATCTACTCTCTCAAGAGGTTTTATGCGCTACCAGCTAAAAGAATATCACCGCCCAGCCAATTGGAAAGAAGCGCACCAACTCCTGTCTCGTCAGGATGTAAAGACCGTGCCCTTATTCCTCTCCCCCCGCCCTCAGGCACCTGAAGATTGGCCTGTGCAGGCTGTTGTGGACCTGACCGCCTTGGATGCGGTTGGGATCCGGGAAGAAGCGGGAACGCTGACGATCGGTTTAGCCACCAGCTTGCAAGCCATTGTGGAATCCCCGCTGCTCAAACAGCGCTGGCAGGGCTTGCTCAACCGCTGCGCGGGGCTTTCCGGCACGCTCGGGCTGCGCAATTACGCCAACCTCGGCGGTCTTTTACTCGACCCGGCCGCTCCGGGCGAGGTAGCTGCCATGCTGTTATGCCTAGATACCCAAGTGGTTTTCCGCAGTGCGGACGGCGGCTTGAAACCGCAGGCGTTGGTTGATTTTCTTTCTGGCAGCGCAAAACTTACCCCCGGTGAAGTGGCAGTGTCAGTAGTAATTTCCACCAGTACTGAGGGAACCCTGGCATTGGAACGCGTCGGCCGCACGGTACGGGATATCGCTACGGTTGCTGTGGTAACCCGACTTGAGGTCAAAGCCGGAGCAACCGCAGTGGTGCGGGTGGCTGCCTTTGGAGCCGCCCCTTATGTTCAGCGCATCACCCCGGTGGAATCCCTGCTTAGCGGACAGACCATCACCCCGGATCTGTTGGATAAAACCTGTTCAACGGCTCAGGATTGGGCTGCCCCTACGGGTGATATCCGCGGCTCGGCAGAGTACCGTAAAAACATGGCCGGGGTACTCACCCGGCGTGCCCTTCAATCCGCCTTACATACCAACCCCTAAGCCAGCGGAGAGGAGACCCCCATTACCATGAAAATTACTTTTACCCTTAACGGCCAACCCACCGATTTTACGGTCAACCCCCAAGACTCCCTCCTGGATACATTGCGGAGCGCCAATTTTATCAGTGTTAAACGCGGCTGCCAGACTGGCGAATGCGGCTGCTGCTCTGTGCTGATCGACGGCAAATTAGCTCCAAGCTGCATCACCCTGGCTGCCCAAGTGGACGGGCATTCGGTCATGACCCTGGAAGGTCTCTCCGAAGGCGGTGAGCTGCACCCTCTGCAGGCTGCCTTTATGGAAACCGGCGCCATCCAATGCGGATACTGCACCCCGGGTATGCTGCTGGGCGCCAAAGCCCTCTTGGATAAGGAAAAATATCCCAACCTGGAGCAAACGCGTGACACCCTGGCAGCGGTATTGTGCCGCTGCACCGGTTACACCAAACCGGTCGAAGCGGTGCTACGGGCAGCAGCCTACCTGCGCGGTGAAAGCGTCGCTCCCATCGACAGTCAACCCCCGGCGAAAGAAGAAGCCTATAGCTTCTTTGGCGATAAAGTCCCCAAAGCAGAACCGCCCATCCCGGGTTTTACCCGCAAGGTGGTTGGAGCCCCTTCCCAAAAAGTGGATGCCTTCAAGCTGGCCAAAGGCCGCCCGGCCTTTACGGATGATATCAAGCTGCCGGGTATGCTGTATGCCGCCCTGCTCACCAGCCCGCATGCCCACGCCCGCATCAAGAACATCGATACGACGAAAGCCAAAGCCTTACCGGGTGTGGTAGAAGTCCTCACCTATAAGGATGTCCCGCGCAACCATTACGCCTCCGGCTGCCAGAGCTATCCCAACCCCAAACCCTATGACCAAGTCAGCCTGGATAATAAGGTACGCCATGTAGGCGACCGGGTGGCGGTTGTGGCTGCCGAAACGCTAGAGGCAGCCAAGAAAGCCCTGGAGTTGATCGAGGTCGAATACGAACTCCTTCCGGCTGTTTTCACCCCCCTGGATGCGCTCAAGGATGGCGCGCCGGTCATTCATGATGAGGCGGATACCCCCGGGATTAAAGACGCAGCCCATAATCTGGTTACGACCCTTTCGGCCAACCTCGGCAATGTGGATGAAGCCATGGCAAAAGCCGAGCATGTCTTTGAGCACACCTATAAAGTGCAGCAGGTGCAGCAAGCCCACCTTGAACCAAATGTGTGTATCACTTATTGGGATGAAGACCAGCGCCTGGTCGTCCGCTCCGGTACACAGGCAGCGTTCCACATGCGCCGCGTGCTGGCATCCATCCTCAATCTACCGGTCAACCGTATCCGCGTCATCAAACCACGCGTGGGCGGCGCTTTCGGCGCCAAGATGGACATTATGGTCCAGGACCTGGCTGCCCATTTGACCATCAAAACCGGCCGGCCGGTACGCCTGGAATACACGCGTGAACAGGAATTTACCAGCGCCCGCTCGCGCCACCCGGCAACGGTTACGTACAAGATCGGTGTAAGCAATGAGGGCATTTTGCAGGCCATTGATATGACCGTGCTGGAAAATACCGGCGCTTATGGTGTGCAGGGCATGACCGTCTGTAACCTGATCGGAGCGCGCGGCCTCTCCACCTACCGTTGTGATAATGTCCGCTTCAGCGCCAAAATCGTCTATACGAATACACCCGTGCCGGCTGCCTTCCGCGGCTTTGGCGGCCCGCAGGGGCAGTTCTCCATGGAAAGCATGATGGATGAGATTGCCAACGCCATGCATTGGGATCTAATCGAATTTCAAAAGAAGAATGTCGTCAAAGTCGGGGATACCATCCACATCGTCGCCCAACTGGGCGAAGGCGGACCCTTACCGCAGGTGGTACGCAGCTGCAACGCAGTGGATTGCATGGATAAAGCGGCAGCCGCCATCGGCTGGGAACGCCGTCTTGACCCCCAATGGAAGATCGATCCAACCCGCCCGCATATCCGCCGCGGCCTGGGTATGGCGTTGATCATGCACGGCACCTCCATCCCTGCCCTGCAAATGGGTGGCGCTTTCATTAAAATCAACGATGACGGCAGTTTCAGTCTGATGGTTGGGGCGGATGACCTGGGCACCGGTTCCGATACAGCCGTGGCACAGATCGCTGCCGAAACCCTGGGGGTTCCCCTTACCAAGATCCACATCCTCTCGGCCGATACCGATGTAACCCCCTTTGAGACCGGAGCGTATGCCTCCAGTACCACCTTTGTTACCGGAAACGCCATCAAGAAAGCGGCCGAGATCGTGCGGCAGAAAATGTTTGAACGGGCCGCCAGAATGCTGGAAACAACCACCGAAGGTATGACAGCTCACGATAACCATGTTTTCACCCCCGATGGTCGTTATGTCAGCATTCCGGAAATTGCCATGAACAGCCTGCACCTGATGGATCAGGAGCAGATCATGGCTACCGCCTCCTATTCGAGCAATGATGCGCCGCCTGCCTTTGGCGCCCAGTTCGCCGAGGTGGAAGTGGATATCGAGACCGGGCAAGTGACGCCCATCAAGTTGGTTTT
>DATMYN010000259.1:0-4022 GCA_035560875.1 Longilinea sp.
ATCCCGGAAACTGATCAATAAAGGGGTAACCATCATACGCGCCGAGGTTAATTTTTCATCCAAGTGTTGACACCATTCAAGATCAGCGTTTTCCTGCGCCTGTCCCTGAAGGTCATGCAGTTTCCTTTTGATCGAGTCATATACTTCCGAGACTTGTCCTAAATTAGGCATCTCAACCGGCAGACTGTTATAAAAATCCGACCAGAGAACCATTTTGGTAAGCGTGGTGGGCGTTTTATCCAGGCAAGTAAGCCATGGGGCAAAGGAATCCAGACTGCGGTGAATATCCTGTAAGTGATGATGGAATAGATTAAGATAGAGTTGGAGTTCGGTCAGGGAGTCGGATTGGAGATCGGGGTGACTCTCGAGTAATTCCATCAGACGGTATGAGACTCTTTGCCAGCCTTCACCTTGAAGCCAACTTAAAGTGAGTGCCCATTCAGAGGGTTTATTCTGGATGGAATTGACCCGTTCATATATCCTAGTTAATTCAATTTCAAAAGATTCGAATAATACATCCGGGTTGTTCTTTTCGATCTTTTTTAACACCTCGGATAATATATCGATAATTGCAAGCAGGCCCTGCCATTGTTTGCTTCCGAGGACCGGCTCATTGGGTAAGGCCAGACAACCTTGTTTAAGCGTGATCAGGCTGGCGGCCAGGTTACCACTATCCACGGTTGAGACGTAGCGAGGAGGGAGGGCTGCCAGTGTTTGGGAGTCATACCAATTCAGCAAGTGTCCGCGGTAATGTTCCAGTTGACCCATCGTTTCAAAGGTCGAGCGCAGACGGACAGCCAACTCGAATAATCCGATGTAACCAAAATCATAGGCGGATAAGACCGATACCAAAAACAAGCCGATGTTTGTGGGTGTTGTGTAGTGGGCCACATTCCCCCCAGGCGATTCCTGGAAGTGATCGGGGGGCAGCCAATGGTCATTCGGGCCGGCGAATTGTTCAAAATAAGCCCAGGTGCGCCGCGCCAAACGATGTACTTGTCGGCGTTGAGGCTCGGTGAGAGGAGCAGTGGCATGCGATATCCGTTGACTGATCCTGAAGGCGATATGGGGAGCGATCAACCAGATGATGAGTAAAGGGGACGCGACCCAAAAGACATGCGGGTTGAAAATGGCGATCCCTGCTCCCAACAATACAGTGAGGATCAAAGCGGGCGCCATCTCTCGCCAGGCACTATAGTATTCGTTCAATCCAAAAGACCGTTTGCTATTGGCAGCGGTCGTCCATTGGAGCAGGTTCTTACGGGCTATGAACAGGCGGATCAAGGTGGTAAAAATCGCCCCGAAGATGAGAAGGGCTTCATAAGGAAGGAAGAGGATTGAAAACGCCCAACGGATGAATTGAGGCAGGAGGGGTTCGAAGAATTGTTTAAGCGATAACAGGTTGATATTTTGTTTCGTGTGCTGGGCAGTTTGCAATACAACAGGCAGGATCGATGGCAGCAGCGCCAACAGAGTCCAGATCAGGGGCAAACCGGACAAATATAACCAACCAACGACCAATAGCGCCACCACTGTTGGCGGTAATAAGCTGCGGCGTAAATTATCGAATATTTTCCAGATATTGATGAGCGATAACCGGTTGCGAACAAAGCCTTCATCAGTGCGAACGATAGGGAATAACCAGGGTAATAATTGCCAATCCCCCCGGATCCAACGGCGCAGCCGGCGGGTGTATTCGAGATAGCGGGACGGATATTCCTCATAGAGGACAATGTCGGTAACCAGGGCAGCCCGCCCATAAATACCTTCAAACAGATCATGGCTGAGGAGTGTGTTTTCCCGCACCTGGCCGACCAGGCTGCGTTCGAAAGCAGCCACATCATAAATACCTTTGCCAACATAGCTACCTTCGCCGAATAGATCCTGGTATACATCCGATACTGCAAAAGAATACAGGTCGAACCCTACATTTCCGGAATAAATTTGCGAGAAAAGAGAACGATTGGCGCTGGTGGGTTTAATAGCCACCCGAGGCTGAAGGACCGTATAGCCCGCAGTGACCGAACGGCCATCTGCTGAAAACTCGGCGTGGTTAAGGGGATGAGCCAGGGTGGCGATCAGGCGGTTGGCGCTGCCTTGGGGTAAGGATGTATCCGCATCAAGGGTGATGACATATTTAATATCAGAGAGAATCGAGGCTTCCCCTACCTGGGTTGTATAGGAGGTATCCCCTTGGTTAAGCAGTAAGCGGTTGAACTCGGCAAGTTTCCCGCGTTTGCGTTCCCAGCCCATCCAAACCCCTTCAGAGGGGTTCCACTCTCGCTGGCGATGGAATAGGTAAAAGGGCGCCGCTTGGGAATATTTTTTATTCAAGGCATCAATGCCGACGCGTGCCAATGAAAGCAGTTGTTCATCCTGCGGCATGACCTGAGTTGGAGCATCACCAAAATCGGTCAATAGCGCATAGGTCAGTTGGGAGTCGGGGTTTGATAGATAGTACAGTTCCAACTCTTGCAGGAGATGATTAAGCTCCGCCGTACTTTCCAACAACGTTGGCACTACGATCATGGTGCGGTTGCCTGGAGGAATGCTCTCGGAGAAATCCATGCGCGGCAGGCTCTTCGGTTTTATGCGATGGGTTACATTCCAGTTCACCATCGTAATGGCTGCCTCGAGTGCTAGCCCCAAACCGAGCAAACCGGCGAGAATAAATTGGGTTAATGAATTACCTGAAAAGAATGCATAAAGAAGAAATCCGACAAAGAATAAGACGGATAATGAGGCGATACTTCCTAAATATAAGGCTGTAGGAGAGGAGAGCAAGACGCGCCGGATACGATCCCGCAACCGAGGCTTGAAATTGATCTGCCCTTCAAGGGTTGACCGTCCCGCATCGATTAGAAAGTAGCCAACGTGGAATTTCCGGTTAGGGGTTGCATTCCCGGCTGAACCTGCCAAACCAATCGCTGTCAACGCCACTTGTTCTTCGCTGAAACTCGAGAAACGTGCCAATTCTTCAATCACGCTGCGGTAATTATTGCGGGTATCAAAATCCATCTGAGAATATATTCCGGCAGGGTCAGTGCGCAGGACCTGCTCTACCCGACTGGATTGTTCAAAGAACTCGTTCCAATCTGTGGTTGAAAGAAGCCGCAAGGAGGAAAAACAATTGGCAACGATCGTCTCTTTTAACAATGCGGGTGAAGATGATTGATTTTGGATTTGATTGAGGCTTTTTGGGATAACTAAACCGGTGATTTCGGTCACCGCTTCTACCAACCGTTCCAGGATCCCAATGCGGAGCATGATCGGCAAAGCCCAAAGCTCCCCAATCGATAATGGGGTAATTTGTTGGTAATAGTGTAAAAAAATGACCAGCTGGTCTAGATCGATCTGGTTCGAACTAAAGCTAATCCATTCATGAGCCAAACCAAAAATGCGGGGATACCCTTCCACGTCGGTCGTGCTCAATTTTGGCAGTTGGTGGTAAAAACTGACCGGCAGCGCTTCTTCAATTTGGCGGAAGGTCTGCTTGATGAAGTAATAATTGTCCAGCAGCCATTCGCCCGCATGCGAAATCAAAGCATCCTTCGGCGAAACCTCTTTGAATACGGCATGCGCATTTTGGAAGGCTGTTTTCCAGATCCCCAACTGGTTTAATAGGAATAGTTCATTCGAGTGGCTAGAAACCACCGTTTGGGAATTGGCTAAATTTTGAGCTAATTCTTTGAGTTGTTGATCGATGTCTGGATGGACTATTTCGGGATGGTAAGCCTGTGAATTGGTCGGCATGAATTAATGCTCTGCTTGTTCTCTGGATTGCTGTCCAAGCGATACGGCGTTTTGAATATTGGGCAGATCTTGCACAATGAGGAGGGGGATATGGCTATACATGATGAAGTTGTTCACCAGACTGCCATAAGGCCATTGATGATCGCCCGAATAACCATGGGCGGACAGGGTAACAAGATCGATATTTTCTTGGTCAGCTATTTGATGTAATTCGGCTGCGGTATTAGCGCTTGTAATCAGGTGGGTATGGACCGTGATGCCTTCCAAAT
>DATMYN010000260.1:0-3146 GCA_035560875.1 Longilinea sp.
GGCATTTATATGCATAAGCGAATATGTGTATACTAGAATTACAACCAGCAGTTCCGGGAGTAAACCTTATGGTCGATAATCTGAAAGACGAAGTCAATCGCATGCATGCCCAACTCTGTACGGGCATTGCCGATCCCAATCGTATCCTCATTATCTACACACTGGCGGAAGCACCCAAGTGCGTCAATGATATTGCCAAGGCGCTCGATCTACCCCAGCCGACGGTGTCGCGCCACCTAAAAGTGATGCGCGAGAACGGTATTGTCCGTGCCGAACGCGACGGCCAGACCGTGGTCTACAACCTCGCCGATATGCGCATTTTGCAGGCGCTTGAGCTGATGCGGGCAGTGCTGGCCGATATGTTGAAAGATCAAGCCCGCCTGGCGACCGCTGCCGGGGCTAAATAAGTTCGTTTCTTTATTGGAATGGAGGTTTTATGAAGACCTTTTTGATCTTAGGCGCCGGTACGGCCGGTACAATGATGGCTGTGAAAATGGCCAAAAAACTCGATCCCCAGGAATGGAAGATCATCCAGGTGGATCAGGACCCTGTGCATTACTACCAACCCGGCTTCCTCTTCATCCCCTTTGGCGTTTACAAACCCGAGGATGTAAAGCAGCCCAAGCGCCGCTACATCCCGCGCCGGGTGGAGTATATCGAATCCGAAGTGGAGGTCATCCAACCGGCTGCTAATAAGGTCAAGCTGGCTAAAGACGGCCGTGAGATAGCCTACGATTATCTGGTCATTGCCACCGGTTCCACCATCCGCCCTGATGAGACCGAGGGTCTGAAAGATGGCGGGTGGGGCAAGAACATCTTTGATTTTTATACCTACGAGGGCACAGTAGCACTCAGCAAGTTCTTACAGCGTTGGGAAGGCGGCCGGCTGGTGTTGAGTGTGGCTGAAATGCCCATCAAATGCCCAGTTGCACCCCTCGAGTTCCTTTTCCTGGCAGATTGGTACTTCACCAAGAAGGGTATCCGCAACAAGGTTGATCTGACCCTGGCTACCCCCTTGCCTGGTGCGTTCACCAAACCGGTGGCTTCGGCTGTCCTCGGTGATCTGCTCAGCCGAAAAGGTATCCATGTAGAACCCGATTTCGCCATCAGCGATGTCGATTCGGTTAATAACAAGGTCAATTCATACGATAAACGTTCATTGGGTTACGACCTGTTGGTCAGCATCCCGGTCAACATGGGCAGCCCGTTGATCGAACGCTCCGATATGGGCGACGATCTGTACTTTGTGCCGACGGATAAGCACACCCTGCAGTCCAAGCAGTGGCCGAATGTATGGGTGGTGGGTGATGCCGCCAACATCCCGGCCAGTAAAGCCGGTGCCGTGGCTCACTTTGAGATGGAATTCGCCATCGAAAATATCCTCGCCCATATGCAGGGCAAAGAGATGACTGGTAAGTTCGACGGGCACGCCAACTGCTACATCGAGACCGGTTTCGGAAAAGCCGCCCTGATCGATTTTAACTACGATGTGGAACCCCTGACCGGCAAGTATCCGGTACCCGGGGTGGGGCCATTCACCCTGTTGGGCGAATCCACCATCAACCACTGGGGTAAACTGGCGTTCCGCTTCATGTACTGGAATATGCTCATGCGCGATATTCCCATGCCCGTTTCCAATACCATGTCTATGGCCGGCAAGAAGGCCTGATTAACCAATTGTAACTTCCACTTTCTACTCAAGGAGAGAAAAATGGCAAATGTTTTAAAAGATATCAAGTTCGATGCTGAAGGCTTCATGGAAGATGCCAAAGCCTGGAACGAAGAAGTTGCCAAGGCGATCGCCGAGCGCGAGGGCATTACCCTGAGCCCACGCCATTGGGTGGTGTTGAACTACTGCCGCAAGGAGTACGAGACCAAGGGCGAAGCCCCCACCCTGCGCAATATTACTAAGAACACCGATGTGAACACCAAGGAACTGTATGAACTGTTCCCTGCCGGGCCGGGAAAACTGGCCGCCAAAGTAGCCGGTCTCAAGAAACCCACCGGCTGCATTTAATTCACCAATAGATCATAAATAGAGGTAATCATGGCTGAAGAGAAAAAAGCTCCCCGCAAGTTATCGATCATCGCCTCCAAGGGTTCCCTTGACATGGCTTATCCACCCCTTATTCTGGCGAATGCCGCCCGCATGAGCGGTGTGGAAGTGAACGTGTTTTTCACCTTCTGGGGTTTGGATATCATCACCAAGAAGAAACAAAAACACCTTCACGTTGCCGTAGTCGGCAACCCCAATATGCACCCTTGGGTGCATATCCCCACCATTTTGGGTGTCATCCCCGGCATGTCATACCTGGCCAGTTGGATGATGCGCGGTGAGATCGCCAAACTAGACTTTCCCCCGGTCGATGAATTCGTCCAACTCATCCAGGATTCGGGTGGCCATGTCTACGGCTGCAAGATGTCGATGGATATGATGAAGCTGACCGAAAAGGACTTGGTGGATGGCGCCAAGGTCTTGGGCGCCATGGAATTCATCGATATGGCTGATGGCGGCCAGATTATCTTTGTGTAAACCACCCATTACTGGTTGAAACAAACCGGGCGGGGTCATCCCCGCCCGGTTTGTTTATTCACCAGCCACTCATCAGTTATGTGAATACCGCGGTCAGGTTTGTCGATGGATGACGCGTCCTTGCATACTTTCCGAAAATGGTTTTTATTCTTTGTAACATAGATCAAATGATCGCCTTCTGCCAGGTAGGC
Organism: Longilinea sp.; assembly: GCA_035560875.1. Lineage (GTDB taxonomy): Bacteria > Chloroflexota > Anaerolineae > Anaerolineales > Anaerolineaceae > DATMYN01. The sequence continues at coordinate 2,725 of DATMYN010000260.1, forward strand.
TTCTGGTTTAATTTGATCGATTTGCCTCCAGAATTTATCCTGTAGATCAACGGACTTTGGTTGATGTAATGAAAATTCGCAATAGTTTACAAACACCTGAGCTTGGATAAATTGTGATGGGGATACTGGAGCTTGAAAAATATACCATTCATCAAACTGGATGTATGGGATTGAGGATATATTGGTAATGCGCGGACTGCACGTTACTTTGCCATAATTCCTCCAGCCTTGTTTTTCTTCCTCTGGAGTAGGAATTAATATGCTGCTATCCAGCGATGTACAGATCACGTGCTTATTCTTAACGGCAAATGGGAACTGAGTAAGAAAATCTGCAATTAACGCCATATCCCATTCGATCCACTGATAGGAATTGTGTTGTCCGGTGATCATTTTCATACCTAAGAACTGATCCTTTATATTAG
>DATMYN010000261.1:0-3391 GCA_035560875.1 Longilinea sp.
CAGCTATTGGGTCTTTTGTCACGCCGGATCAAGTCCGGCGTCCAGGTATTGATCACCGGCAGCTTTGACAAGCTCAGCCACCCGGTTTTGTCCTATTTTTCCGGTGGCAGGCGTTTCCCCAAGGGGGCGACGTAGATGACCCACAGGTCATTGCCGTCCAGGCTTAACACAGAATTCAACATTTCATCATCGTAGGCGGCGATGGCGCACGTCCCACACCCAATGGCTTCCGCACCCAAATACAGGTTCTGGCAAACATGTCCGGCATCCAAATGTAAATAGCGGTAACCGCGCTCCCCGTAGCGCCAGTACATGCGTTCGGTGACGGCTACCCATATGAAGGTTACCGCCGCACGGATGATCTGCTGCTGTTTCAGGCAGGCATCGCTCACCTGTTGGGTGATATCCTGGGGTGCATCCACTTTCAGCAAGGCATTTTCCAGGGCAATGAAGCGGTAGAGCCCTGGTTCAAGGCCGTCCACCCGGTTGACCACCAGATAGGTTTCAAAGGCATGGCGGGCACCGGCAGAGGGCACATTGCGGAAGGTGACCGGACGTTCTGTCACCTGGCGCACGCCCTGGGTGATCCAGAGCAGGTACGACAACTCTTCCAAGGTGAGGGACTGGCTTTCATCATAGCGCCTGGCAGTCTTGCGGCGTTCAATGGCTTCCCGCAGTTCAATATCGGGGATGTGGGTCATTTCTTCCGGTTCGGGCAGCGGAATGAGAGAGGCCTTAGCCGGGTAATCCAACTCCAATGGGGGTTGGGGGAGTTTCTGTTCTTCGCCACTATCTTCCATGGCTGAATAATAGGTTTTCTTGATGAATTGATAACCATGCTTTTCAGGCATATTCACACCTCCCGGAAGGATTAATTCACAGAAATTACGTTGGTTTGGGTTTTCAAGGTTGGACGTACAGTGTACCGGCCTCTTGGGCTGTGCCGGATTGTATATCAAAGACCACCTGGCTGCCGGCATCATCGACCAAGAGCCAGGCGCTTTCAGGGGTGGCTCCAACCAGCAGAATATAGGTTCCGCCGGTTACCCCGATCAGGTGAAAAGAGCAGTCTTCCCCCACTGCCGCCTGGACGGTAGTGGCAAGATCGAGCATATAAAAGCCATCTTCGGAGTTCTCCCCATAATAAGCGGCCGTATACACGTTCAAGGCTAATCCACCGGCCAGTTCGGATACATCGGCACAATCAGCTACGGTTCCACTTAACCCTGCCGAATCAGGGGTTTGTACTTCCGCAGTAACCGTTTCGGCTGCGGTCGGAGTTGTTTCAACCTGGGGCTGGCAGGCTGTTATAACCAGCAGTATGGCGGTAATGATTATGGTTAAGGGGAGGCGATGGGTGTCTGTATTTTTCATTGGGTTTACTCCCGTTTAGTATAGTGGTTCGGGCGGGGAGTGTCAACTGGAGGAGGAACGGCGGGCTATAGCGTACATAATTTGATAACTTGAGCCTATTTTCAAACAATCGCGTTAGTGGTATGAATAGATAGCAAGAGGAGGTGATGTATGGCAAAAAAATGGTTCAGCATACTATTGATCGTCATGATCTGCTTATCCGGTTGTGATGTTTTGATACCAACAACCCCAACCCCAACCAGTACACCCAGCCCAAAACCGGTGGAAACACTCACGAATACTGCAGCGGCGCCTACCCTTACAATTACACCGACAGAAACGATCACACCGACAAAATCCGCACCGACTGAAACACCTTACACTCCCACAACACCGCTGACCGACTACTCTTCAGCGGCCTACTTGGATGACCGCAGCACTCCGGCGGCTTTGATGCTTTCCTATGCCAACGCCATCAACCGGCATGAATACGTGCGCGCCTATTCCTACTGGGGAGATCCGGTAGATATGATAGGGTCGCTGGATGGCTTTACGGCTTATTTTGTCAATGTAGAGTCCATGGAGATCCTATTCGGGACGATCGGGGGAGAAGGAGCGGCGGGGAGTGTGTATTACCCCATGACGTTGTTGTTCAAGTACACAACCACCAGCGCCACGGTCGACCGCTATTCGGCCTGTTATTTGGTGCGCATGTCCCAGCCCGGGAATTACGGCGCCCCTCCCATCACGCCGATGCATATCGAGAATGGTTATTCTGAAATGGTGCTAAGCGGTTTCACCGACGCGGATGCCCTGAACAACGCTTGTGCTGGCTCCGATTTTGGCGGACCAAGCATCAACTCCGGTCCGGCCAGCCTGGAGAGTTTAAGCGACTTGAGCAACGCCAATTACATCGATAACCGCAGCGGGGCGGTTGAGGTGGTGAGTTCGCTCTTCAATTCCATCAACCGGCACGAATATGTGCGGGCTTACTCCTACTGGGAGAATCCCGTCACCGCCCTTGGTAGTTATGACGCCTATGAAGCCGGGTTCAGCGACACCGGACCGATCACGGCCACCTTCGGCACGCCGATCTTTGATGGAGCCGCCGGGCAGTGGTATTACTCCGTGCCGGTGGCGATGGTTGTGCAAGGAGTCACCTCCGCCACGCGTACGTATGTGGGCTGTTATGTGCTGCACATATCCAACCCCGGTTTTCAAGGCACGTATCCGTTTGTGCCGTTGATGATCCGGGAAGGGCATTTCAGTGAGGTGCCGAACGGCACCAATACAGCCCCCTTGCTGGCAACGGCTTGTAATTAAACAATTAAAATGTATGGATGGCGGTAGGTTGTTGTACAATACTAGTTGGAGAGATTAGTATGACTACTGCCATCCTCGAACGTCATATTCCCCGCCCACAAATAGCTCAATTTTGCTCCCGCTGGAAGGTGGTGGAGTTTGCTTTGTTTGGCTCCATCTTGCGTAATGACTTTAATCCACATAGTGATGTGGATGTATTGATTTCCTTTCAACCGCAAGCCGTGATCAGTTCCTTTGATCTGGCTCAAATGCGGATAGAACTCGAGGATATTTTTCAAAGACAGGTTGATGTGGTGGAGAAGGATGCATTAACCAACCCATACAGAAGACAGGAAATCTTGAATACTGCCCAGGTGGTCTATGCAGCCTGATGAAAAAGATCTTGCTTACCTGTGGGATATGCAGAATGCTGCCAACGATATTCTCGTTTTCACAAAAGGAATACGGTTTGAGGAATTTTCTCGAACTAAAATTATCCGTTTTGCGGTTGAAAGGCAATTGCTTGTCATCGGCGAGGCAGCAAATCACATATCCGAAGTTTTCCAAGAAGCTCATCAAGATATTCCCTGGCGGCAAATAATTGGTCAACGCAATGTGCTTGCCCATGAATACGGAGAAATAAAAGCTGACCGTGTGTGGAGTACTGCAACCGTAAATATTCCCTTATTAGTAAAAACATTAAATAGATTGCTAAATTCGAATTAAAATCAAATTA